>DASQSO010000438.1:0-6092 GCA_035642335.1 Caulobacteraceae bacterium | reverse complement strand
GTCCATGTCGCTGACTTTCAAGGTCTTCAAGGGGTCCGTGCGGCGGGCGTCTAGCCGCCTGGCCTGCTCCTGCTTGGAGATGTCGAGCCAGAACTTGATGATGCGGATGTCGGTCTCGACCAGCATCTGCTCGAACGCGGGCGCATCGCGCAGGAAGTCGGCCTGCTCGCGCCGGGTGGAAAAGTGCATCACCACCTCGACCCCGGCACGGTTGTACCAGGAGCGGTTGAACAGCACGAGTTCGCCGGCCGCCGGCAGGTAGCGGGTATATCGTTGGAACCACCACTCGCTGGCCTCGCGGTCGGAGGGTTTGGGCAGGGCGACGACGCGGGTGTTGCGGGGGGCGAGGTGCTCGGTGATCCGCTTGATCGCGCCGTCCTTGCCGGCCCCGTCGCGGCCTTCCAGGACGATCACCGCCTTCTCGCCGGTCTTCATCGCCCACTGCTGGTACTTGACCAGGTGGATCTGCAGGTCCTTCAGCTCGGCCTTGTAGCGATGGTGGGCGTGGGGTTCGGGCATGGCCTCTGTCTCCGCGCCGCACACTGACAAACCCAGCGCGGCGGCGCTACTAAGAGCGGCATGATCCGACTGTTCGTTCCCGAAAAGCTCAATGAGGGCGCCACGATCGCGCTGGGCGCGGGCCAGGCGCGCTATCTGCTGAGCGTCATGCGCCGGGGCATTGGCGACGAGCTGCTGCTGTTCAACGGGGCGGACGGCGAATGGCTGGCCAGGATCGCCGCGGTCGACCGCCGGAGCGCCAGCCTTGAGCTGCGAGCCCAGACTCGGCCGCAAACCATCGGGCCGGATCTCGAGCTGATCGTCGCCGTCGTCAAGCGGCCGCGGCTGGAGACCATCGTCGAGAAGGCGACCGAGCTTGGCGCGCGCCGGGTGCGCCTGGCCGTCACCCGCTTCACGCAAGCGGATCGGGTCAGGCTTGACCGATTGGCCGCCATCGCCACCGAGGCGGCGGAACAGACCGGGCGGCTGGACGTCCCCGAGATCGCCGCCCCGGAAAAGCTGGACGCCATTCTGGGCGCCTGGCCCGGTCGGACCCTCATCTTCTGCGACGAGGGCGGCGACGCGCTACCGATGGCGGAGGCATTAGACGCGATCCTTCTCCCCTCGCGGGGTCGAGAGCGACGGTTCGCCAAATCGTTGGCGAACCGTATCGCCGCGAGCGGAGCTCGCGTCGCGCTCTCGACGGTGGCCGCGAAGCAGACGGATGAGGGGCCCCGCCGGCGATCGCGGTCGATCTCCCAGGAGAATGTGGAGATCCAGGCGCGGCCCCTCATCCGACCGGTCTCCGACCGGCCACCTTCTCACGCGAGGGGAGAAGGACCCAAAACGGCGGCCTCCGGGTTTTCCATCCTGATCGGTCCCGAAGGCGGCTTTTCGCCCGAGGAACGCGCCCGCCTGAGGGGCCTGCCCTATGTCATCCCGGTGTCGCTCGGCCCGCGTATCCTGCGGGCGGACACCGCCGCGATCGCGGCGCTTGTGCTGTGGCAGTCGAAGCTTGGCGACTGGGCCCCTTGAGCCGGGGCCCCTTCGCGCCCACTTGACTGCGAAGTAGACAGTGCGCCGACCGGGGGTTTCCTCCCGCTGGTGGTGGGGAGGTTCATATATGGATGATGCTGCGCTCGACCGGCGGCCGCTTACACTTGCCGACCTGGCCGGGCACTTGGCCAGCGGCTGCAGACCGAAGAGCGACTTTCGCGTCGGCTCGGAGCACGAGAAATTCCCGTTCCGGCTCGGGACCCACGAGACCGTCGGCTATGCCGAAGATTCCCAAGGCCGCGGCGGCATCCAGGCCCTGCTCGAAGGCTTGACGAAGTTCGGCTGGCGCGGCGTCTACGAGGACGGCGCCGCCGGCCACACCCTGATCGCCCTGCAGCGCGGCGGGGCCAGCGTCAGCCTGGAGCCGGCCGGCCAGTTCGAGCTGTCCGGCGCGCCGCTGGAGAGCGTCCACGACATCTGCGACGAGATCAGCCAGCACCTGACCGAGGCCGAACAGATCGCCGGCGAGCTGGGCATCGGCTTCATGGGCCTGGGCTTCGCGCCCACCTGGACCCGGGCCGACATGCGGATCATGCCCAAGGCGCGCTACGCCATCATGCGGGGCTACATGCCGAAGGTGGGCAAGCTCGGCCTGGACATGATGCTGCGCACCTGCACGGTGCAGGCCAATCTGGATTTCTCGTCCGAGGCCGACATGGTCTCGAAATTCCGCCTCAGCCTGGCCCTGCAGCCGGTGGTCACGGCGCTGTTCGCCAATTCGCCGTTCGTGGAGGGCAAGCCGAGCGGCTTCCTGTCCAGCCGCGCCAACACCTGGACCGACACCGATCCCAACCGCACAGGCATGCTCGACTTCGTCTTCGAGGACGGCTTCGGCTTCGAGTCCTACGCCCGCTACGCCCTTGATGTGCCGATGTATTTCGTCAAGCGGAACGGCCGCTACATCGACGCGTCGGGCCAGTCATTCCGCGACTTCATCAACGGGACCTTGCCGGCCGCGCCGGGGGTCCGCGCCGATCTGCACGACTGGGAGGAGCATCTGGCCACCATCTTCCCGGAGGTGCGGCTGAAGACCTTCCTGGAGATGCGCGGCGCCGACACAGGCCCGCCGACCCGGCTCTGTGGCCTGGCGGCGCTGTGGATCGGGCTGCTCTACGACGACGCCGCCTCGGCCGCCGCCTGGGACCTTTGCAAGGATTGGGGTCGGGCGGACCGCGAGCAGCTGCGGGTCGATGCGCCGCGCCTCGGCTTGCGGTCGATGGTCGCCGGGAGGAGCGCCCGGGACATCGCGGTCGACACTTTGGCGATCGCGCGCGAGGGGCTGAGGCGCCGCGCCAGGATCGGCGCCGCCCTGACCGACGAGCGCGGCTATCTCACCGAGCTGGAAGAGATCGCCGACAGCGGCGTCACCCCCGCCGAGCGATGGCTGGAACACTACAACGGCCCCTGGCGGGGCGAAGTGAGCCCGGTGTTCGAGGCGTCGGCATACTAATCCTCCAGACCTCTCCCAAAGGGGGAGGTTTTTCTAGGGTTCGCTGACGTTCGGGGCGGCGTGGTCGAGCTGGCTGCGGCCGGCGCCGGAGTCGGTGTGTTCGATCGCATCGCGGATGGCGTCGGGGCCGCCGGGCTCCTCCAGTTCGCGGATCGCCACCTTGTTCGGATAGAAGGCGAGGTGGTCCTTGATCTCGGCCATGGCCGGATAAGGGTCCTCGTAGCTCCAGACCGCGTTTTCGGCGAACTTGCCATCCAACAGGACGGTGTAATAGGAGGCCTCGCCCTTGTAGGGGCAATGGGTGTGGTGCTCGGTGCGCGTCATGTTGGCCATGTCGACGTCCTCGCGCGGGATGTACTGGACAGCCGGATAGGTCGACTCGCGCAACACCAGCGCGCGCCTTGAATCGGCGAGCGTGTGGCCGTTGTAGTCGACCTGAACGCGCTTGGGGTTGAAGGCAACGGTGATGGGGTGGTCGGGTCCGGGCAGTTTTATCTCGGGCATGGCTTGGTCTCTCCTCGCGGCCGTCAAAAGCGCCAGGTCCCAAGGTGGGTCCGCGGGTCGAGACTGGCAAGCCGCCAACCTTGTGAAGCCTCCGCGCCCATGATCATCTCGGCTGCCTTCGCGGGGCGCGGTCGGGGGATTCGATGGACATCGTCTGGCTGGTCGGCATCGCCGTCACCGTCGCGACCGCCGTTCCCGTCCTTTTGCAGCTGCGCGGCCATCCCAGGGGTCTCTTCGTGCTCTTCTTCGCCGAGATGTGGGAGCGGTTTTCCTACTACGGCATGCGCGGCCTTTTGATCTTCTATCTGACCGAGCAGTTCCTGTTCGACGACAGGTTCTCCAGCGGCCAGTACGGCGCCTATACCGCCATGGTCTATCTCTTGCCGCTGATCGGCGGCTTCGCGGCGGACCGCCTCCTCGGCGCCCGCAAGGCCATCGCCTTCGGGGCGCTGCTCTTGGTCGCCGGCCATTTCACCATGGCTGTCGAGGCGAGGCCCGCGGTGCAGACCCTGAGCTTCGCCGGCCACGCCTACAGCTTCCGCGCCACCGGCCGGATGGAGGCGCGCAGGGTCTGCCTGGAGGTCGGGCCCGGCTGCTACGCGGTCGGCGCCGCGTCCGACGGCGGCATGAAGATCGCGGGCCTGCCGGCCGCCGCGCCGCTGCCCCGGGTGCTGCCCAAGGGCGGCTACAGGCTCGGCGTCGCCGAGCGCGACCCGGTGTTCGTCGGCGTCTTCTATCTCGCCTTGTCGCTGATCATCATGGGCGTCGGCTTTCTGAAGGCCAACATCTCGTCCATCGTCGGCCAGCTCTATCGGGAGGGCGATCCGCGGCGCGATCCAGGCTTCACCCTCTACTACTACGGCATCAATCTCGGCGCCTTCTGGGCGGCCATCCTGTGCGGCTGGCTGGGGACAACCATCGGCTGGTGGGCCGGATTCGGCGCCGCCGGCGTCGGCATGCTGGCCGGCTACCTGATCTTCGTACTGGGCAAGCCGCTGCTGGAAGGCCGCGGCGAGCCGCCGTCGCCCGAGCGGCTGAAGACCCCGCTGCTGGGTCCGATCAACGCCGAGTGGAGCCTCTACCTGGCCGGCCTGGCGGGGGTCGGGGTGGTCTGGCTGATCATCCAGCGCTTCCAGCTGATCGGCTACATGCTGGGCGCCGGCTCGGTGGCGGCGCTCGGCTATCTCGGCTGGTTCATGGCCACGAAATGCACCCGGGTCGAACGCGACCGCATGATCCTGGCGCTGATCCTCATCGGCGCCTCGGTGATCTTCTGGACCATGTTCGAACAGGCTGGCTCGTCGCTCAACCAGTTCGCCGACCGCAACACCCAGCTGCGGCTCACCGCGACCCAATCCATCACCGCGCCGCAGATCCAGTCCTTCAACGCCGGCTTCATCCTGATCGGCGCGCCGGTCGTCGCCGCGCTGTGGGCCTTTCTCGGCCGGCGCCGCGCCGACCCCAATCCGGTGATCAAGTTCGCGCTTGGCCTGATGCAGGTTGGATTGTCCTTCCTGATCATCGTGCTGGGTTCGCGCTTCGCCGACGCCGCCTTCCGCGAGCCCCTGGTCTTTCTCGCCCTGGCCTATGTGGTGCAGACCACCGGCGAGCTCTGCCTGTCGCCGGTCGGCCTGTCGCAGATGACCAAGCTCTCGCCGCCGCTGCTGCTCTCCACCGTGATGGCCACCTGGTTCCTGGCCTCATCCTGGGCCCAGTGGCTGGGCGGCTTCGTCGCCCAGCTCACCGCCGCAGAGACCGTCGCCGGCCAGGTGCTCGATCCAGCCAAGGCCCTGGCGACCTACGTCCACGTCTATGGGTTGGCCGGCTGGATCACCTTCGGCCTCGGCGTCGCCCTGGCCGCCGCCTCGCCCATCCTGAAGCGCCTGGCCCACGGCGCCAGCGACTTGAAACCCTCGCCCCGCGCCGACCTCTAAACCGTCATCCCCCGCTGGAGCCGAAGGCGGACTGCGAAGCAGAGGCGCGTAGCAGCCAATGCGAGGGATCCATAGACACTGATCAAAGACGGTGATCATGGGTGGCCCGAACAAGAGTCGGGCCATGACGGCGAAAAGAGAGCGGGGCAAATCCCCATCCGCCCGCGCGGCCCCTCACCCGACCCCCTTCCAGGGGAGAAGGGAATTTGCACGAACGATTCAGTTTGGGCGGACAATGCTCTTAGGGCGGCCAAGCGGCGTTCGCGCTTCGGGCGTGTTCGCGGGCCACTCTCGATCGACGCTGAGCAGATCGAATCTCCGTGAGCGCAAAACCTTGCGGAATCTGGCGTACAGCCGCCATTTCGGCCGTCAAGTACTCGCGGAGAGGGTATTTCGTGTACGCAATTTGTCGCAGTCTTGTCGCAGTCTTCCGAAAAATGAACTTCCGTCCACGTTTCCCGATTGACACCCCGGAAACTCTAGGAGAGCTTCGGATCAGCGTTTTCCGGGGGTGGCTGAAGCGTAAGAGTATCGCTTTAGGGTGGCCGACGGGGCGCTGCGGGAAAGTACGAGAAAACGAGCCGCGCGCTGAATCCCCAAAGGGGAAGGCGTGCAGGCAGGGGAGGTATATTTGGATGTCTGACACTTCG
>DASQSO010000437.1:0-7198 GCA_035642335.1 Caulobacteraceae bacterium | reverse complement strand
CTGGCGGCGGGCCTGCTGGCCGGCGGACCGGCCGGTGGCCGCGAAAAGCTCGACGCCTTCTGGCGCGGGGTCAACGAGGCGGGCGGGCGCAACGCCTTCGGCGACCTCTCGGTCTGGAACGGCCTGTTCAACCCCGACTGGCTGAAGGCCAGCCCCGGCTGGCAGATAGCCCAGGGCCTGGCCGCCGGCTTTTCGCCCTACCAGTTCAATCCGCTGAACCTCAATCCGCTGCGCGCGGCGCTGAACCAGGTGGTGGACTTCGCCGCCATCCGCGAGCGCTCGCCGATCACCCTCTATGTCTCGGCGACGGCGGTGCGCACCAGCAAGAGCCGCGTCTTCCGCACGAAGGAGCTGACCACCGACCACATCCTGGCGTCCGCCTGCCTGCCGCAGCTGTTCCAGGCGGTGGAGATCGAGGGCCAGCCCTATTGGGACGGCGGCTACCTGGCCAATCCGGCGCTCTGGCCGCTGTTCTACGATACGACCCCGCCCGACATACTGATCGTCAACCTGAACCCGTTCGCGCGCAAACAGACGCCGAAGACCCCTGGCGAGATCATCGACCGGCTGAACGAGATCAGCTTCAACGCGCCCCTGGTCTCCGAACTGCGCGCGGTGGCCTTCGTGCAGAAGCTGATCAACGATGGCCTGCTTGAGGAAAAGGCCCGGGGTCGCTACCGCAACATGCTGATCCACGCCATCGAGGCCGACCGCTGGCTGCAGGACCTCAACATGGATTCCAAGTTCAACACCGAATGGGGTTTTTTGATCGATCTGAAGGCCAGGGGACGCCGCGCGGCGACGACGTGGCTGGCGAACGGCCTGGCTGATGTCGGCGTGAAGTCGAGCGTCGACGTGACTGTGGATTTTCTCTGACCGGCGGACCAAGGTCCGGCTCCGGGAGCGGGAGCAAAGCATGGCCGAGGCGGTTTTCAGTCAGATCAATCTGGTGGTGAGGGACATGGCCAAGACCCTGGCCTTCTACCGGCGCCTGGGGGTGAAAATACCGGAGGCCGGCCAGTGGAGCACGCCGAGCGGCATCCATCATGTCACCCTGGGCGGCGCCAGCGGAGTCGACATGGAGTTCGACAGCCAGGCCCTGGCCCGGCGCTACAACCGCGGCTACGAGGCCGAGCGGGGCCGGGTGCTGCTGGGCTTTCGCCTGCCCAGTCGCGAGGCGGTGGATGCGCTGTTCGACGAGCTGGTCACCCACGAGCACCAGGCGCTGCAGCCGCCCTATGACGCCTTCTGGGGTGCGCGTTACGCCATCGTCGAGGATCCGGACGGCAATCCGGTGGGGCTGATGAGCCCGAAGGACGACGCGCACCGCTCGCCGCCGCCGGCGCTGTGACCGAACGACCTGTCCCTTGCGCCGGCGTGGTCTGCCTGCGTGGCGGCCAGGTGCTGCTGATCCGCCGCGGCAAGGCTCCGCGCAAGGGCGAGTGGAGCATTCCCGGCGGCCGAATGGAGATGGGTGAGCGAGCGGCAGAAGCAGCCTTGCGCGAGCTGAAGGAAGAGACCGGTGTCGAGGCCGAGTTGCTCGGCCTGATCGACGTGGTCGACCATTTCCATGACGGCGGCCAGGCGGTGCTGGTCGACTACGCGGCGCGCTGGACGGCCGGCGAGCCAGCGGCGGGCGACGACGCGACCGAGGCCCGCTTTGTCGGCTTCGACGACGCCATGACCATGCTCGGCTGGGGCGAGACCCGCCGCGTCGTCGCGCTTGCCGTCGAGCGTTTCGCGGCGGTGGCTTGACGGCGCCGGCGCCAGACGGTTTGTCGGACCAAACAATCGTTTGATGTAAGGGAAGGAAATTCTCATGGCCTATGCGCCGTTCGATCTGAGGGGAAAGGTCGCGCTGGTCACCGGCGGCAATGGCGGCATCGGCTTCGGGATGGTCGAGGCCCTTGCCCAGGCCGGCGCCGACGTGGTGATCTGGGGCTCCAACGCCGCCAAGAACGCCGACGCCGAGGCGAAACTGAAGGCCACAGGCGTGCATGTGCTGACCCAGGTGGTCAACGTCGCCGACGAACTCGCGGTTGAGGCAGGCATGGCCGAGGCGGTGGCGCGGATGGGCCGCATCGACACCGTGATCGCCAACGCCGGCATCGGCGGCGGGGCGCGGTCGTTTTCCGAGTTCGGCACCGATACCTACAGGCGCGTGCTTTCGGTCAATCTGGACGGGGTCTTCTTCACCTTCCGCGAGGCCTGCAAGCACATCGTGGCGCGGGCCGGCGCCGGCGATCCGGGCGGCTCGCTGGTGGCCATCTCCTCGCTCTCGGCCATCGACGGGGCGGCGCGCAACGAGGCCTATGCCGCCACCAAGGGCGCGGTGATCTCGATGATCCGCGCCATCGCCGTCGAGCACGCCCGCTACGGGGTGCGCGCCAACGCCATCCTGCCCGGCTGGATCGCCACCGACATGACCAAGGGGGCGCAGGACAACCAGACGTTCACCGACCGGGTGATCACCCGCGTGCCGGCGCGGCGCTGGGGCGAGCCCTCCGATTTCGGCGGCGTCGCGGTCTACCTGGCCTCGGACGCGTCGAAATACCATTCCGGCGACAGCTTCGTGATCGACGGCGGCTATGCGATCTTCTGAAGCCTGGAACGCCGCGCCTTACGGCGACTTCAGGAAGGCGTCGGGGTTGTCGGTGAACTTGTCGAAGTCGCTCATGCAGTCGAGCCAGGCGTTCAGTTCGATCTTCACCTCTTCGGCCCGGTCGTTGGGCGATGGTTTGATGCCGAACCAGGTGCGCGGATGGTTCTCGCTGGTCAGGTAGGCGGGGCAGAGTTCGGCCCAGCGGTTCCAGCCGTTCAGCTGGTCGAGGCTGATCGAGGTCATATCGAAGCCCATGGCGTAGATCACCGTGCCGCAATGGGTCTTGGCGTCGTCGCAATGCAGGAAATCGACCTCGAAGCTCAGCTTGCCGGCCTTGGCGTCGATCCAGGGATTGCCTTTGGCATCGACCTTGATCGCGCCGCTGGCGCCGTTCGAGCTGAGCACCGAAAGCACGCTGACCGGATCGCCGGAATCGAAGGCCCAGGCGCCGCCGGCCGACAAAAGGGCCGCGGCGGCGATCGATCCCCCGACAAGGAGTTTGTTCATCATCGCCTTTTCCCCCGGCCAGATGTGAGGCAAGGCTATGCCTGTTGAAGCCCCAGGGGCAAGCGGGATGCGAAAGGCGCTCAAACTCTTCGCCCTTGGCGGGGTTCTGCTCGCCGCCGCGGCGGCGGCCTGGGCGCAGGAGCGCAGTCCGGCCGATCGGCAGACCCTGGTCGAACTCGCTTATGCGCTGGGCCAGAGCCACGCGTTGCGCCAGGTCTGCAGCGGCGCGAACGATTATTACTGGCGCCGGCGCATGCAGCAGCTGGTGGCGGCCGAACAGCCTGACGGACCGTTCAACCGTAGGCTGGCGGACTCTTTCAACGACGGATTCATAGCCAGCCGGCAGGCCTTCCCCGTCTGCAACGCCGCCAGCCGCGCCGAGGCCGAGGCGATCGCGGCCAAGGGCGGAGAACTGGCTCAGGACCTGAACAGCGGTGCTGTGGCGGAGGACGGGCCGACGCGCTAGGCTCAACCCCTAAAAGTTGGGAAACGCCTCATGTCGCTGATCATACCCGCCGTCATCCTGGTGATGGTGGCCCTTTTCCTGGTCGCCAGCGTGATCAAGATCGTGCCGCAGGGTCGCGAGTTCACCGTTGAACGGTTCGGCCGCTACACCCGCACCCTCAAGCCGGGCATGACCCTGCTGACGCCCTTCGTCGAGGCCGTCGGCCGGCGGGTGAACATGATGGAGCAGGTGTTGGCCGTGCCCCAGCAGGAGGTGATCACCAAGGACAATGTCTCGGTGATGGTCGACGCCATCGTCTTCATCCAGATCATAGACGCGGCCAACGCCGTTTATCGCGTCGACAACCTTTTGTACGCGATCGGCCAGCTCGCCCAGACAAACCTGCGCACCGTGGTCGGCTCGATGGACCTGGACGACGTGCTGTCGCAGCGGGAGTCGATCAACACCCGCCTGCTCACCGCCATCGACCTGGCCACGGAGCCCTGGGGTGTCAAGGCGACCCGGATCGAGATCAAGGACCTGCAGCCGCCGCCCGACATCACCAACGCCATGACCCGGCAGATGAAGGCCGAGCGCGAGCGGCGCGCGGTGATCACCGAGGCCGAGGGCGAGAAGCAGGCCGCGATCACCAGAGCCGAGGGCGCCAAGCAGTCGGTGGTGCTGCAGGCCGAGGGCGGCCGCGAAGCCGCCTTCCGCGCCGCCGAGGGCCGCGAACGCTCCGCCCAGGCCGAGGCGGCGGCGACCAAGATGGTCTCCGACGCCATCGAGGCCGGCAGCGTCAACGCGCTGAACTATTTCATCGCGCAGAAATACGTCGAAGCCTTCGGCCAGCTTGCCCAGTCCAACCAGCAACGGACGGTGATCGTGCCGGCCGACATGGCCAATCTGGTCGGGTCGCTGGCCGGCATCGGCGCCCTGATCCGCGCCGGCCAGGACCAGCCGCCGGCCCGGCCGACGCCGCCGCCACCCGGGCGGCCAGCGGGGAGCTGACCATGCTGAACAACCTCGACAACATCTACATGGCCCACCCGTTCTGGGTCTGGCTGGCGTTCGGGGCCTTCTTCCTGATCCTGGAGATGCCGACGGCGTCCGGCTACCTGCTCTGGCCGGCGGCCTCGGCCGCGGCGGTCGGCGTGCTGACCCTGTGGCTGGCGATCGAGCCGCCCTTCCAGCTGATCGCCTTCGCCATTCTCACCGTCGCCAGCACCCTCATCGGGCGGCGGCTGACGCCGCGCCGCGGGCCGAGCGAGGGTCCGGACATCTCGAACCGAGGTTCCGGGCTGGCCGGCCGCTTCGGCAAGACCACGGCGCCGTTCGCCGCCGGCCAGGGCCGGGTGTTCGTCGACGGCTGCGAATGGACGGCCGAACTCGAGCCCGGCCAGACCCCGCCCGAACCCGGAACCCGCGTCGAAGTCGTCGCCGTCCACGGCGGCGGCCGGCTGGTCGTAAGGGGGGCGTAAGCCCGTTTCCACTCCGCCTATCCTGGCGCAGGGGACGCAGACCTTTTATTCTGCGGGCCTGTTGTCTCGCCTCGAGTCCGAAGATTCACCACGAAGGACACCAAGTACGCAAAGGTCACCAAGGGGCCGCGCTGACCTTTTTCTTCTTCGTGTCCTTTGCGTACTTGCTGTCCTTCGTGGTCCGAGTCTGAGCGTGGCTAGATCCACGACTCGGCGGGAAAACGCCTGGGCCCCGCCTTCGCGGGGATGAGCGGGATAGAGACAGGCCGCGGATTATCCTAGCGGTTCTCATCCAGCCAAGTCCGTAGCGCGCTCAGGAAGGGCAGGGCGGACTCGAAGTCGGCGTCGGTGAAGTGGGCGCGCAGTCCTTCCCGGGCGAAGCGCGCCGCCGCCAGGCCGCGGGCATGGGCGGCGAGGCCGGCGGGGGTGATCGACACCCGTTTGCGGCGGCCGTCGTCCGCGTCGCCAGCGATGGCGACGAAGCCCTGCGCTTCCAGACGCTGCAGCGTGTTGGTCATCGCGCCCTTGGTGACCTGGAAGGCCTGGGCGAGGCCCGCGGGGCTTTCCTCGCCGCCGTGTCCGGCCAGGCGGACCAGCACGCCGAACTGAGCCTGGCTCAGGCCTTCGGGCAGTGCGCGCTCGAGCCGGTTGCGGGCCAGCTGGCCGATGGCGCCGATTTCGGCGAAGACCTGGACGTCGGCGCGGCTGCGGGGGGTTCGGCTCATGGCTTCGACCGAATCAATTCATCGATGAACTATACCGCCTTGCCGCCGAGGCGCAACGCGTCGGGCTCAGGGCTCGCCGAGCGCTTCGAGCATGCCCTTGCGCGCCAGGGCGTCGGCCCGGTCGTTCAATGCATGACCACTATGTCCCTTGACCCAGCGCCAGTCGACCTCGTGGCGCAGCCGGGCCTCGTCGAGCCTGCGCCAGAGGTCTTCGTTCTTCACCGCGCCCTTGCTCATGGTCCGCCAACCGCGGCCCTTCCAGATCGACAGCCACTCGGAAATACCTCGCCGCACGTACTGGCTGTCGGTGTGCAGCTCGACCCGGCACGGGCGGTTCAGCGCGTTCAGCGCCTCGACCGCGGCCGTCAGTTCCATGCGGTTGTTGGTGGTGGCCAGTTCCCCGCCACAGATCTCACGCTCGCGGTCGCCGAAGATCAGCACCGCGCCCCAGCCGCCCGGCCCCGGATTCCCCCGGCAGGCGCCGTCCGTATAGATGACCACGTTCGGGGTCATGACGCCTCGCCGAACAACAGCAGCCCGCCGCCGGCTCGGGCGGCGCGGTGCACGGCGAGCTTGCGCTCATATTCCAGCGGGTCCTTGGGCCAAACCAGCGCGCCCTGGGGCGTCGCGCCCCAATCGGCCAACCTGGTCAGGAAAAAGCGCATGGCCGCACCCCAGGCCAGGATGGGCAGGGCGGCGCGCTCGTCCGCCGACAGCGGCCGGCGCTGTTCGTAGCCGGCCACGAAGGCCCGCGCGCTGGTCACGTTCAAACTCCCGTCGGCCTCGAAACACCAGGCGTTCAGCGCGATGGCCAGGTCGTAAGCCAGAAGATCGTCGCAGGCGAAATAGAAGTCGATGGCCGCGGCGAACCTCCCGTCGCGGAAGAAGACATTGTCAGGAAAGAAGTCGGCGTGGATCACCCCGGCCGGCAGCCCTTTCGGCCACGCACGCTCGATATCGGCCAGGTCCTCGGCGATGGTCGCCTCAAGGCCAGGCTTCAGCGCCTCCGCTGCCTCGCCAAGCCCTTGGAACAGGACCCCCCAGGCCCGTTCGCCGAGATCGTTGGCGCGATGGCGCCCATAGCCCTGGCCGGCCAGGTGCAGCCAGGCGAGTCCGCCGCCGGCCTCGCGGCAGTGGCCGGCGCTGGGCCGCCGTATGGAAAGACCGGGCATGAATTCGACAATGGCCGCCGGCTTGCCGCGCACTGGGCTGAGCAGCCGCCCCTCACGGTCGGCGACCGGCGCGGCGGACGGAAAGCCGTGCTCGCAAAGCCAGGCCATCAACCCCAGGAAAAACGGCAGCTCGTCGACCTTCACCCGCCGCTCATAGACGGTGAGGATGTAGCGGCCCGTGGTCGTCTCGAGCAGGAAGTTGGAATTCTCCACCCCCTCGGCTATGCCCTTGAACACCAGCGGCTGGCCAAGATCGTAGCCGGCCA
>DASQSO010000436.1:0-2410 GCA_035642335.1 Caulobacteraceae bacterium | reverse complement strand
ACCGTATCCCTTAATCGTCGACAGATCAGCCTATAGCGAAGCTACCCAAAGCTTGGACGGCCTCGGGGTATTCAGAATGAGAGATTCAATCTCTGCATCAGGCAGCGTCCGCGGACCGGCGGTGATTTATAAGTCGTTCCGACAGGTGGCGATTGAGGCCTGGGTCGGCTTCGCCTCGCCCGCGGCCAGGGAACCGTCTTCCAGCCATTGCATGAGCGCGGCGTCGTAGCGCTCGCTGACGATGTCGCGGTAGAGCCGCAGCGACGCCTCGGAGAGGACCCCCCGCCACTGGGCGTTGGCGCCCCTGTTGAAGAACTGGCGGTTGTCGCGCCAGAGGCCGTGGTTCGTCTCCGGCGCGGTTCGATCGGCGTTGGACTTCATGTGTTCGAACGACGCCGCCTCGACCAGGGACGGCCACCGCGACGCCTCGACGTCGATGTTCAGCAGGCGCGCCACGCGCCGCATCTGTCCCTCCAGGTCGGCCTTCAGGTCGGCGTAGTGCAGCAGGTGGATGTTGGCCCTGTCGCGATGCTCCCAGAAGGTCTGGGCGTGACGCATGTGCGACCAGTAGGGCCGTCCGTCGGACTCCCACGGGAAGGTTCCCGCCGTCAGCCAAAGCCGAAACCGCTCGTCCGTGTCGTCGGGCAGAGGCGGCGGCTTCGCCACCTCGACGCCCTGCGCCGCAAGGACGCGGCCGAAGGCGGTCACATCGGTGTTGGCCATATGGTTCTGCAGCGACATGAACACATCGCGCGGGTCCCGCCCGCAGACCACATAGGTGACGTTGTCATAGTCCGGGATGCCGTCCCGGGGGGTGTGGGTCTTGATCACCCGGCGGAACGGCTGGGCTTCGAGGCCCGCCATGATGGCCTCGATCGCCTCCGTGCGCATGTCCAGCCAGGGCGAAATCTCCGCCAGCGGGGCCGGCAGGGTGGGGGTCTGGTGGATCAGCAGCAGGCAGATCATCTGCGTCCACGTGGTGCCCGCCTTGTAGGACGTGCAGACGATGACATCGCCGTCCCGCGGTGAGAATCTCGCCCAGCGGCTGCTGTCGAAGACCATGGTCTGGTAGACGCGTTCCCTCATCCCGCCGCTCGCTCTTCCCGGACAGTTGAACTGGAGACCTGGACCGCCCCGCCCCCGGCGCCAGACACCCTAGCCGCGGTCGTCGCGATACCGCAATGCCGATGCGGCGAGGTCGCGGCTCACCTCCCCAGGCGCCGATCGCGTCGCCGTGGCGCTTCTGTCCGTCGGGGCCTTCAGGCGCAGGGGCGGCGCTTCCTGATGGAGAAGAAGACGGCCGGGAGACTCATGGCGACTGCCGTGAGCGTGGCGACAACGATCCCCGGGGAGGCCAAGTGGTGCGTCATGATCCGACGATAAGCGAGTTGACAGGCTCGGTTGACTGTTTCGCCTGGCAGGCCTCTACTTTCCAGAAAAAAGGGAGGCGAGAATGGCCAGGGTCTTCGTGTTGGCTTACGGGCTTGTTTGCTACGCGCTTTTCTTTGTTGTCTTTCTCTACGCCATCGGCTTCGTCGGCGGCGTCTTTGTTCCCAAGGCGATCGATGACGGGCGACCTGGGGCGCTGGTGACTTCGCTGGTCATCGACCTGGTCCTGCTGGGCGTCTTCGCGGTCCAGCACAGCGTCATGGCGAGGCCGGCGTTCAAGGCGGCGTGGACGAGGATCGTGCCGGCGCCGGTGGAGCGGTCCACCTATGTGCTGTTCTCGTCGCTGGCGCTGGTGCTGCTGTACTGGCAGTGGCGGCCGATCCTCCAGCCTGTGATCTGGCAGGTTTCCAGCCCTTGGCTCGCGAACACGCTCTGGACCTTGTTTGCGCTCGGCTGGCTGATGGTGCTGGCAAGCACCTTCCTGATCAGCCATTTCGACCTGTTCGGTCTGCGCCAGGTCTGGGCCTTCGCCCGCAGGGGCGAGACCCCGTCGTCGGAGTTCCGCACGCCCCTGTTCTACAAGGTGGTCCGCCATCCAATCTATCTGGGCTTCATCGTCGCCTTCTGGGCCGCCCCACGGATGACCCTCGGTCACCTCGTCTTCGCCGTCGCCACCACGGCCTATATCCTCATCGCCATTCAGTTCGAGGAGCATGACCTGATCGCCGTCTTCGGCGACCGCTACCGTCGCTACCGGGGCTCCGTATCGATGATCGTGCCCTGGGTTCCGGGCAAGAGCGGCTAGGGCGCCGCTTCAGACCCCGGGCCCCGCGCACAGTGCCCGCAACCTCGAGCGCTTAAGTGCGTTATCGCCTCGCCGGCCCTGCCTGGAGCCCGGAGCCCGTTGGGAGACGCGAAATGCGGCGGTTGATCTTGCTCGTCGGACTGTTCGTTGGGGCGCTCGCTGTAATGTCGAGCGCCGCCCAGGCGGAAACCGCGCACCGGCTTCACGCCAGCTATG
>DASQSO010000435.1:0-5242 GCA_035642335.1 Caulobacteraceae bacterium | reverse complement strand
CCGATCCGCCCTAGCCGTGATGTTGACCGTGGTGGGCCTCAAGATGCTGACCAGCTAGCCGCCGCCCGGAATGCGTACATCGGGGCGATGACCGACGGCGGGGCGGCGAGCGGAGTCTCGCCGATTCTGATGGCGCCGAGGACTTCGTAGAAGCCGGCGGCGGGCGGGTCTGATCGACGCTATCGGCATGGCGAGGGCCTCCGCGCCCATACTAGCCTCCCCGGCGCGAAAACCTTCAGGCGCCGAAATCGACGTCCACGGTCTTGGCCGAGAACGGTCAGCCGCCGCCCAGGGTCAAGCTCCCGTTTCCAGGCAAGCCCCCGGTTCCAGGGATGCCCACGTGAGAGCGATGCAGCGAAACCGATTGCAGCGCGCCATCGGGGCCGGGCGTGAGGCTGAGGTTCCAGAAATTCTCTCCCAGGGGTCCATCCGGGGGCGCCGCGTTGATGAAGAAGTCACAGTTGACGACGCCGTCCTGCCCGCGCCCGCCATGGCAGGACATATCCGCCCGCTCGACTCGCGCGATCGCCTCACGCATCGGCAGTCCCGGCGGTAGAGCCTGCGCCACGAAGGCTTGTGACTGGCGCATGGCCTCGTCATTTGGCAGGAACTCCGCGTAGGCAAAGGTGAATCGTCTCGGCGCCGCCGCGGCGACCGGGCTGGCGAGCGCCGCGGCCAGGCCGAGGGCCATCGCCGTTTGGCATGCGTGCTTCAGGCGGTTATCCATCATGTCACCTCCCCAGGTGGGCTCCGCGCCGCGAAAGCCTTCAAACGCCGCCGAAGTCGACCTCCGCGGTCTTGACCGTTCCGGCCGTCCGCCCCGGCGCGGTCTGATAGCGCCAGTACATGTTGGTGTGCCGGATCACCTTGTCCGGCGGCGGCGCGCCCCAGGCCGACTGGTCGTCGGTGGTGTGGGCGTCGCTGACCAAGAGGGCGTCGTAGCCGCGCGCGAAGGCGCCGTGCAGGGTCGAACGGATGCAGGCGTCGGTCTGGGCGCCGGCCACCACCAGCCGCCCGACGCCGAGCTCGGCCAGCACGGCCTCCAGCCGAGTGTCCTCGAAGGCGTCGCCATAGGCCTTCTCGACCAGCGGCTCGGCCGCGGCCGGCGCCAGTTCGGCGACGATCCGCCAGGGATCTTCGCCCTTCACCAGGTTCTCGCTGAAATGCTGGACCCAGACGACCGGGACCCCGTCGGCCCGCGCCTTGTCGACCAGCGCGGCGATATTGCCGACCACCTCGTCGCGCGCATGAGCCGTGGCGACGACGCCGGTCTGCACGTCGATGACCAGCAGCGCGGTCTTGGGCCGGTTTGAGAGGGTGGTCATGGCTTTTCGTACCACGGCAGGCGCGCCTGTCCACCTTGGCCGCAAGCCTCAGGCGGGGCCTGGCCGCGCATAGTAGCGGCGCAGCAGCACCAGCAGGACGGCGGAGGCTGGCAGGGAGAGCAGGATCGCCAGGCGCATCGGCGCGCCGAGCTGGAGAAGGGCCGCGGCGGCGAGGCAGGCTGAGCCCGCGCCGGCGTCCCAGCCGCCGTCGGCGGCGATCTGGAAGCGCATGGCGCAGGGCGCTCCCTTGGCCAGGTTGTAGACCGCGGTCATCAGGGTCGGGGCGTAGAGCGCGCCGGCCAGGGCCGCCGCCGCGTTGGCCGCGACCGCCAGGGCGGGTGAGTCGACGCTGGCCGCGCGCATGAGGTCGACCAGGGCGAGGCCGCCGGCGATGATCCAGACCACGCGCCGTCCGTGGCCGAGGTCGATGAAGCGGCCGAGCACGAGCCCCGCCGCCGCCCCGGCCAGGGCCGCCAAGGCGACCGCGCCGCCATAGCCGGTGAAGCTCTCGCCCAGGGTCAGGAAAAGCGCGATCTGCCAGGCCATGAAGGCGCCGTAGCGCCAGCCGTCGACGGCGAACAGACCGGCGCCCCTCAGCGCTGCCCTGAAAGCCGCTGGCGCCGCCGGGGCGATCTTCACGTTCGGCGCGAAGACCAGCGGCAGGGCGGCGGCCAGCACCACCAATGCGGTGGCCCAGAAGGCGACGCGCGGCCCGTAGGCGGTCAGCGCCCAGCCGGTGAGCAGCGGCGCGGCCACGCCCACCAAGCCCGCCAGCGCCTCGCGCACGCCGAGCTGCTGGCCGCGGTGCTCGGCGTCGCCGGCCAGGGCGTACCAGGCGTGGTAGGCCGTCCAATAGACCGTGTCTCCGAAGGCGGAGACGGCGCAGAGCAACAGCAGCCGCCAGCCCGGGCCATGCACCCCGGCCAGCAGCGGATACTGCAGCGTGCAGAGCAGCACGCCCGTGATCGCCAGCGGCTTCAGGCCCCAGCGCCGGGCCGGCGCCAGCATCAGCGGCCGCAGCAAAAAACGCCCCAGATTGACCAGGGCCATGGCGGCCAGGACCAGGGGCGCGGGCACGCCGGCGCGCAGCAGGAAGACGCCGATGAAGGCGCCCCCGCCGCTGAGCGCCAGGGCATGCAGTCCGTGGTGCAGATTGAGCAGATTGACGGCGTCGTTTTTGAAAAAGGCCATGAGTCCCAACATCTTGTGAGGGGGTTGCGGTGCGCGGGTTCGGCTAAGGAAGCGCGCAAGCCTCATGGCCCGAGCGGCGGTTGAGACCGCTGTGGTCTCGCATCGTGCCGATGCGTCAGGACTGGGTTTTAGAAAGCCATCGCCCCACCATCCCCCGATCGGGCGGCCGGGTCCAGTGCGGCGGCCGCTGGACGGAGGTGGGTTGCTATCGGCTATTTTAACTCGTCATGGCCCGACTTTATCGGGCCACCCATAAACACCGTCGAACGCGAGTGCGTATGGGTCGCCCGATCAAGTCGGGCGATGACGGAAACGCGGGCCGGTGGAAGTCAGGGAATGGCGGCGCCGGTCGGATTTTCCGCACCTCCGCCCGGATCCAGCTTCGCGGCCACTTCGGCCAGGAGGTTGGAGGTGGTGGCGCGGGTGAGGTCGAGTTTGGCCTGGGCTTCCTGGGTGGCCAGGTCGGGGGCCTGGGCGGCGCCGGCGATGTCCTTGGCGGTCTCCACATGCACCCGCAGGGCGCGGGCGCCGGCCAGGGCGGCCTGGGCGGCGTGGTGCTGGGCGGAAGCCGCGCCGTCGGCGGCTTTCGCCTGGGCCAGGCTCGCGGCCTGCCGCGCCTGGGCGGGGCTTTGCGCCCGCGCCGCCGCCTCCTTCTGCATCAGGTCCGAGGCGATCAGCTCGGCCACCTTGGCCGGCAGCGGCGAATAGCGGGCGATCTCGGCCCAGACCTTGGCGCCAAGGCCGGCGTTCTGCAGCAGCGGCGTCAGCTGCATCAGGATCTGGAACACCGCCATCTTCTGGTTCGGCCCGGCCGGGGCTTCATCGACGATGACGTCATAGTCGGCGGCGTCGCGGGTCAGGGCCAGGGGCACATAGCGCGGGTCGTTGTCGGCGCCGGTCACCCGCACCAGCGTGTCGGCCGGCAGGTAGAGGGCCATGGTCTTGAGCAAAAGCCGCCCCTGCATGGCGTGGTAGCGGCGCTTGGAGTCGAAGAAGGCCGCCAGGATGCCGAACGCCTGCTGGGTGCGCTGGGATTCCAGCACCCCCGGCTGATCGCGGCCCGCGCTGCCCAGCATTTCCTGGTTGACGCCGGTGGTGTCGCGGACGGCGGTCACCGCCACGGCCATCAGCTTGTCCAGGCTGGTCGGGTATTCGGCCATTGGTTTAACGTCGAACTTCTTGCCGTTCGGGCTGGATATGGTCCCGTCCTCGACCCAGGTGATGGCCGAGGCGTCCGCCCAGCTGGCCTCGAACTGGCGCGGATCGATGCCGGCGCCCTTCTCGATCAAGAGGCCGCCCTGGGCGTTGCTGCGCATGATGTGCAGGATCTGGCTGAAGACCTTGTTGGCCCATTTCTGCGGGTCGATCATCGGCCGCACCAGGCCGTACCAGGTCCCCTTGTTGCGGTCGCGCTTGCCGGTCATCGCCTTGTAGGTGAAGTCGCCGACCTCCAGCTTCGCGTATTCCAGCACCTGGGCGCCAGCCACGAAGGCGCGGAAGAAGACCTTGACCGTGATCCGCGCCGACCTTGTGCCCGGAAACCGCGCCTGCAAGTCGTCGTGCTGGTCGGCGGTCAGCTCGACCAGGCCGTCGCGGACCGGAACGTCCGGGTTCCGGGCTTTCAGCATCTGGGCCGTCAGCCCACCGACCAGGTGGCGCGGCTGGCGCTCGAACCACTGGTACTCGCGCACGATCACCTCGTCGCGGCTGACCGCTCCGTCGGCCCCACCGTTGGTCCCGTCATAGCGGATGCGCGGATCGACGATCACCGGCCGGGCGGACTGCAGCCCCACATCGGCCTCGGGCTCCGCGCCGGGCCAGAGTTCGCGGAAGGCGTCCTTGCTCATCGGCTTGCGCCGGCACAGATGCCGCGCGTCGGCGAAGCAGGCCTTGCGCGCCGAGGCGTCCCAGGTGATCTCCAGCGGGTCGACCCGCTCCTTGACGATGCGCGAGGCGAGGTCGAAATCCGGCCGCGTCTCGGTGCAGCCGACGCCGCAGATCAGGACGTCCCGGAAGGCGCCGGAATCCTCCTCGTCGCCCTCGCACTCGTCCATGATCCATTCGGCGCCCTCGGTGAGGATATCGTCGATGGCGGTGTCGCCGACCTGGCGCGGGAAATACTGCACCTGTTGCCGCGCGCCGATCTCGGCGCCGGACACCGCGTCGATGGTCGGGGCCAGGCGGTTGAACACCACCGGGATGCGGTTGAGGTTCTCCAGCTGGCGCACCTCATCGGCCGTCCACTGACGACCGGCGTAGAAGTCATAGGCCTCGCGCGCGTCCTCGCGCCAGGTCGCCCAGTGCGCCTGGTCGACATGGTCCCAGCCCTGGAAGCGGCCGAGCAGATCGTCCGGCGCCTCCAGCCCGCTGTTGTCCACGACGGGGTCGCGCTGGGCGGCATTGGGGGGAGCGGGCGGCATGGCCCGAGCATAGGCGCGGCGCGCTGGCGGTCAGGGGGAGGCTGGCGGGGCCACGGGGTCGATCAGGCGCGAGAATCCTTCTCCCATCGCGGGAGAAGGACCCGGTTGTAGCCATCCAAACTCTCGAGATCCTGGCTGATCTTTATAGGTGTGCCCGCCCAAGAGCGCTCTGAAAGCCCAGCCACCCCTATTCCGGCGCGCTGCGCTGGATCTCTCGGTACCAGGCCAGCTGCTCGCTGGTGGCCAAGAGCTTGCCGTCGCGGCGCCAGTAACTGGAGCGTTCGTCCGAGGCGCCGCCGCCGCCGA
>DASQSO010000434.1:0-16918 GCA_035642335.1 Caulobacteraceae bacterium | reverse complement strand
CAGAAGAACCAGTACCGCAAGTTCAACATCAAGAGCGCCGAGCTCACCCCCGGCGACGACTACGGCATGATGCGCGAGGTGCTGCGCCGCCGTTTCGCCCGGCTGGTCAAGGAAGAGGAGGCGGGAGAGGCGACCCCGCGCCCGGACCTGGTGCTGATCGACGGCGGCGCCGGCCAGCTGCAGGCGGCGAGCGAGGTGATGGCCGATCTGGGCGTCGACGACATCGTGGTGGTCGGCGTCGCCAAGGGTCCGGATCGCGATGCGGGGCTGGAACGTTTCTTCATGCCGGGCAAGACGCCTTTCATGCTCGAGCCGAAAAGCCCGGTGCTCTACTACCTGCAACGCCTGCGCGACGAGGCGCACCGCTTCGCCATCGGCACCCACCGGGTTCGGCGGAAGATGGAGATGACCAAGAATCCGCTGGACGAGATCGAGGGGGTGGGGCCGGGCAAGAAGCGGGCGCTGCTGCACGCCTTCGGCTCGGCGCGCGGCGTCTCCCGGGCCTCGGCCAGCGACCTGGTCAAGGTCGAGGGCGTCAGCGCGGCCCTGGCCGACCGCATCTACGGATTTTTCCGCAAAGGCTGAAGGGCCATATCGTCGCGTATGAAATACCTGCCAAACCTGCTCACGCTCGCGCGCTTGGTGCTGTCGCTGGCCATGTTCTCGTCGCTGGTGGCCATTGGGGCGGCCGAGCACGGCGCGCAGATCTCGACCCCCGTCGGCATCGGCCTCGTCTGGTTCTCGGTGATCGCCTTCGTGGTCGCCAGCGTCAGCGACTTCTTCGACGGCTGGCTGGCCCGCCGATGGGGCGTGACCAGCCTGGCCGGCGCCATCCTCGACCCGATCGCCGACAAGATCCTGGTCTGCGGCGCCATCGTCGGCCTGATGATCGTCGGCCTGCCCTATATGTTCGGGGCGCTCGGCGGCCTGATCCTGTTCCGTGAGTTCGCCGTCTCGGCCCTGCGCGAGGTGCTGGCGCCGCGCGGCATCAAGCTGCCGGTGACGTTCATGGCCAAGACCAAGACCGCGCTGCAGCTGACGGCGCTCGGCGCGCTGATGATCATCTGGTTCTGGCCCGCCTGGAACATCCCGGCGTCGATACCCAACCTGCAAACGGCCTGGATCATCGCCCAGATGCTGCTGGCGCTGGCCACCGCCGTCACCCTTATCACCGGCGTCCAGTACGGCAGGGCAGCGCTCAAGGCGCTGCGGGCGACGTCGTCCTAAAGCGTAAAGTTTCAGCGCATTACCGGCCGCGCCAACCCCTAACCCGTCATCCCCCGCTGGAGCGCAGCGGAATGCGGGGGATCCATAAACACTGATCCTAGGGCGGTGTTCATGGATGGCCCGATCAAGTCGGGCCATGACGAGTCTAAAATGGTTTCAGGACATCGCCGGGGGCGGTGGGTCCTGGGGCAACGGGATGAATTCGTCGTGGTCGTGGGGCGGCAGCGGAATGCGGCCGGCCTTCCAATCGGCCTTGGCCTGCTCGATCCGGTCCATCGAGGATGAGACGAAGTTCCACCACAGATGCCGCTCGCCCAGCGGCTCGCCGCCCAGCAGCATGACCACCGAGGGCTCCAGCGCCTGGAAGGTCACCGCGTCGCCCGGGGTGAACACCAGCATGTGGCCGGCCTCGTGGCGCGATCCGTCCACCTCGACCGCGCCGGAGACGATGAAGGCCGCCCGGTCCGGATATTCCGCTGGCAGCGCAGCCTTGGCGCCCGCCGCCATCTGCCAGTGCACATAGAACATCGGCGAATGGGTCTTGACCGCCGCCCTGGCGCCGAAGGCCGCTCCGGCGATCAGCCGCGCCTTCAGCCCGTCGGCCTCGTAATAGGGCAGGTCGTCCGGGCCGGAATGGTGGGCGAAGGCCGGCGCGGTCTCCTCCAGGTCTTCCGGCAGGGCGACCCAGGCCTGGATGCCGTTCATATGGCCGCCATGCTCGCGGATCAGGCCGTCGAACCGCTCCGAATGGCTGATGCCGCGCCCGGCGGTCATCCAGTTGACCTCGCCCGGCCGGATCTGCTGGTCGGTGCCCAGGCTATCCTGGTGGCGCATCTCGCCGGAGAACAGGTAGGTGACCGTCGAGAGCCCGATATGCGGGTGCGGTCGCACATCGGTGGAGCGCGGCACGCCGGCCGGCATGTCCACCGGGCCCATGTGGTCGAAGAAGACGAACGGCCCGACCATGCGCCGCTTGGCGAAGGGAAGGACGCGGCCCACCTCGAAACCGCCCAGGTCGCGGCGACGCGCGTCGATGACGAGTTCGATCATGGCTGGATCCTCCTGGCTCACAGATAGTCGTTTGGGACGACAGACGAAACCGGCGGCCCCGAAGCCAACGACTGTGCGCCTCGGCGTCAATGGGCTAAGGGCGACCTGATGGCCGAGCCCCCGATTCCATTCGATTTCGACGCCGTGGTGGTTGGGGCTGGCGCGGTCGGTCTTGCCTGCGGCTATGCCCTGGCCCAGCGCGGCCTTTCCGTGGTGGTGCTGGAAAAGGGCCCGACCATCGGCCAGGGGGTCTCCTCGCGCAATTCCGAGGTGATCCATGCCGGCCTCTACTATCCTACCGGCTCGCTGAAGGCGCGGTTCTGCGTCGAGGGCCGGCGGCGGCTCTATACGTTCCTGGAAAGCCATGGCGTCGATCACCTGAAATGCGGCAAGCTGGTGGTGGCCACCGAGCCCGACGAGATCAGCCGCGTCGAGGCCATCGGGCTGCAGGCGCGGGAAAACGGTGTCGAGGGCATGAGCGAGCTGACCGGCGCGCAGGCGAGGGCGCTGGAGCCCGAGCTGAAGGTGGTGATGGCGCTGCAGTCCACCGAGAGCGGCCTGTTCGACAGCCATGGCTATATGCTGGCCCTCAATGGCGAGATCGAGGACCGCGGCGGCGCGGTGGTGGTGGAGACGCCGTTCGAGGGCGCCGAGGCCCTGGCGGGCGGCGGCTTTCGCGTCCGCGCCGGCGGCGCCGAGCCGACCACGCTCACCTGCCGCCTGCTGGTCATCGCCGGCGGCCTGGGTGCCCAGGCCGCGGCGGCCTTGATCGAGGCCTATCCGGCCGGTCGCATCCCGAAACTGCACTACGGCAAGGGGATCTATTTCGCCCTGCATGGCCGCCCGCCGTTCCAGCGGCTGATCTATCCGCCGCCGATCGTCGGCGCCCTCGGCGTCCACTATCGCCGCGACCTCGGCGGCCAGGCCCGCTTCGGCCCTGACCTCGCCTATGTCGACCACGAGGACTACAGCGTCGACCCCACGCGTGTAACTGGGTTCGAATCCTACATCCGCCGCTTCTGGCCTGGCTTGCCGGACGGGGCGCTCAGCCCCGACTATGCCGGCATCCGCCCCAAGCTGCACGGGCCGGGCGAGCCGCAGCCGGACTTCCGCCTCGACGGCGCCGAGATGCACGGCCTTGAGGGCCTTGTCGCCCTATTCGGCATCGAAAGCCCTGGCCTGACCTCGTCCCTGGCCATCGGCGAGGCTGTCGCCGAGGCGCTCCAGGCATGAGCGGCGTGCTGGACCGCCGATCCGGCGTCGTTGCATAAGGGCTTCGTCGAGAGCCGAAACCCCGAGACTGACGGCGGGACGGCTTGATTTTTTCAAGGGGCGCAACGGCCGTGGTCCTGGTAGTTCACGCCGCCAACTTCGGACTGCGCATGAAGGGCGCCTTTCTGAATAACGTCGAACGCAAGCTGTCCAACGGGCTCGTCCGCAACGGTCACTATGTGTTCGATTTCAGCGACCGCGACGCCGCCAAGGCCGGCTCGCTCATGGGACCGCACCGGTTCGGCGGCCGCCGGTACGCCAACGAGACCCTGCGCACCTTGTGTCGCGATATCCAGCCGCAGGTGCTGATCCTGGGCCAGACCGACATCATCCTTGCCGAGACGGTCGGCGCCATTCGGGCCGATCTGCCGTCGCTGCGGGTGCTGCAATGGACTGTCGATCCTCTCGAAGAGCCTGGCAACGTCGAACGCCTCGAACGCAACATGCCGGTGGTGGACGCGAGCCTCATAACCACCGCCGGTGACGATCTCGCGCCGTTGAGCAGGCCCGGCAAGCGGCTCGGCTTTATGCCCAATCCGGTGGACTTCTCGATCGAGCGCGGGCTGAACCATTTAAAATCCGATCTGCCGTTCGACCTGTTTTACGCCTGCGGCAACCCGAGCACGCTGCGCAAGGTCTGCGGTCGCGACTGGCGGATGGACAATTTCATGCGCGCGCTGCTGGCGGCTTTGCCGAAGCTGCGGCCCCAGCTCGCAGGCCTACTGGGCCGCAAGGGCCTGGGCGGGGCGGCCTATCAGGCGGCTCTGGAGTCGGCGGCGATCGGACTCAACATCAGCCGCAGGAACGACCAGCTGCTCTACAGTTCGGATCGCCTGGCGCATCTCGCCGGCAATGGGCTGGCGGTCGTGATCGAGCGTTCCACCGGCTATGACCAGCTTTTCTCCGAAGACCAGATGGCGTTCTATTCGTCGTTTGAGGAGTTGGTCGGCGTCATCGGCCGGCTGTCCAGGGAGCCCGAGCGCCGCATGTCGATCGCCGCGGCCGGCCGCGCCCGCTACCACGATCTGTTCAACGAGCGGCGGGTCGCCCAATACGTGCTCGATGTGGCGCTAGACCGCCTCGACCCGGCCGCCTATCCCTGGCCGACGCTTTACGCGCCAGCCTGACCGGCCGGCATGGCCAGCGCCCGCATCCTCAACCTGATGCTCGCCCCGGCGGCGGGCGGCCTCGAATCCATGGCGCTCCATTATCACCGGGCGCTGGAGGCGCGGGGCGCCCAAGTGCTGTCGGCAGGCGTCTTCGGAAGCTGGTTCGACCGTGCGCTGGCCGATACCCCGGATGCCTTCACCGGCCTGAAACCCGCCAGCCCCGTCGATCCGCGCCTGGGCTGGGCGCTCGCTCGCGTCGCCAAGGATTTCGCCCCCGACGTTGTCCTCGCTCACGGCTCGCGCGGCATCGCCTTGGCGGTCCCCGCGTTGTCCCGTCAGCAGGCGCGGGTCGCGGCAGTGGTGCACAATTTCCGCGCCCGGCGGCCGGTAGCGCGCGCCGATCTGGCGATCTGTGTCAGCCCGGCCGTCGGCGCCGATGTGCAGACGCGCTTTCCCGCCGCCAGGGTCGCGGTGGTGGAGAACTTCGCGCCGCTATCGCGGACGCCGCCCCGCACGACCGGCCATCCGCCGCGCATCGGTACGCTGGGCCGGCTGCACGCGGAAAAGGGCTTCGACATCCTGATCGAGGCCGCCGCCAGGCTGCGTGATCGCGGTCGCGCCTTCCGCCTGACCATCGCCGGCGAGGGGCCGGCCGAAGCCGACCTCAAGGCGCTGACCGCCCGGCTGGCCCTGACCGACCGCATCGATTTCCCCGGCTGGGTCACCCCGCCGGACAAGCTGCTGGCCGGGCTCGACCTCTTCGTCTGTTCGTCACGGACGGAATCCTTCGGCCTGGTGGTCATCGAGGCCATGGCCGCCGGCGCGCCGGTGATCGCCACCGACATCGAAGGCCCGCGCGTCCTGCTCGGCGAAGGCCGCTACGGCCGCCTGGTCCCCCCCGAGGCGCCCGACGCCCTGGCCATCGCCATGGGCGCCGCCCTGGACGATCCGCAAAGCACGCTGGACATGGCCAGGCTGGCCCAGGCAAAGGCCATCGCGCCCTACGACATGGAGGCCGGCGGCGAACGGCTGTTGGCCGCGATCAACCCCTTGCTTGAAGGCCGCTGACCTTGCCCCTATAACCCAGCGCCCCTCGGTTTGGCTGGGTAGCTCAGATGGTTAGAGCGGTGGATTCATAACCCACAGGTCGGCGGTTCGATCCCGCCCCCAGCTACCGGTCAGTGTCCCTCGAACCCCTAGTCCCCCACCGCCGAGCCCACATTGGCGGCGGCGTCGGTGACGGTCACCGGGGCGTCGGGGATCGCGGGCTCGTCCGGGCTGGCCGGCGCGGCGTGGCTCTTCGGCTTGTCGAGCAGGGCGATGGTGTCGCGGATGAAGGCGGCGTCGGTGACGATGCCGATCTCCAGCCGCTCGTCGTTCAACTCCACCTGCTGGGTCAGCATTCCGGCGACGAACTGGACGTTCTCGGCCTCGTCGCTGCCCGGCCGGTGACGATCCACCTGCGAGATGAACACCGGCCCGCCGGAATTGCCCGGGAAGACGCGGAAATCCAGCAGGAAGGTCGGCGAGGCGTTGCTCGGCGCGTCGATCGGCGAGGCGACGCGGCCGGAGCGCAGGATCGGGAAGCCCGCCGAATCGGCCGACAGGCCTTGCGGGTAGCCAAGCACCATCATCTCGTCGCCGGGGCCGATATCGTACTTGGCGAAGGTGTCGCCGCCCGCCAGCCAGTCCAGCGGAATGGCCGACTTGGCGAATTCCGCCGGCGCCTTGACCACGATGGCGGCCACATCCCGGCTCGGATTGTGGGTCCAGAGCTCGGATTTGTAGGTGCGGATCACTATGGGGCGGGGGTCGTAGCGCCAGCCGTCCTTGGTCTGCACCCGATAGCCGATATGGGCCTCGAGGCCGGTCATGCGGTTGAGGACATGGTTGGCGGTGACCAGCACCGTGCGCGGCTTGCCATCGGCCGTCGGGTCGCTGACCAGAAAGCCGGTGCCAATAATGTGGCTGCCGTCGGGGAGCTGCTGCTCCACCTGCACGGTCGCCTGGATCAGTTGAGCGGAAATATCCACTGACATACGCCAGCCCCCGATACTAAGGCCGTTTCGCCATTTGACGCGCATCGTCGCCGCGCACAAGCTGCGCCATGTCGCGAAACGACTCTCAAGGACCGTTCTCTGCCATGGCCGAGCAGCAGGCGTCGAGTGGGACCAAGGGACGCAGTGATAGGCGCCGGCTGGCCCTGGTCACCGGCGCGTCGGCCGGAATTGGCGCGGCCTTCGCGCGCGCCTACGGCGCACGCGGCCTGGACGTGGCGCTGGTGGCGCGCCGGGCCGAACGACTGGAGGCGCTGGCGGCGGAGCTGTCCGACGCTCATGGGATCGAGGCCATCGTCATTCCCGCCGATCTTTCGCTGTTCGAGGCCCACGTTCCGGTGATGGCCGCCCTGGGGAGCCTCGGCCGCGAGGTGGACGTGCTGGTCAACAACGCCGGCTTTGGCATCGCCCAGAGCTTTGTCGGCGTGCCCTGGGCGCGGCAGCGGGACTTCCTGATGACCATGGTGGTGACGCCCTGCGCACTTGCCTATGCCGTCATTCCGGGCATGCTGGCGCGGGGTGAGGGGGCGATCATCAATGTCGCCTCGCTGGCCGCCTTTTCCCCGGGCGTCGCGGGCAACAGCCTCTACCCGGGGGCCAAGAGCCTGCTGATCAAGTTCAGCCAGTCGCTGGAGGCGGAGTATGGAGCCAAGGGGATCAGGGTCACCGCCGTCTGCCCCGGTTTCACCCAGACCGAATTCGGCGAGCAGGCGGGGGTGCGGGAGATCATGGACGCCGAGCATCGACGCCTCTGGCAGACGGCTGAACAGGTGGCCCAGGCGACCATTAGCGCCAACGCGGCCGGCAAGCTGGTGCTGGTGCCCGGCTGGCACAACAAGGTCGCCGCGGCGCTGATGAAAACCCTGCCGGAACCCCTGGTACGCGCCCTGATCGCAGCTGGATCGGCCAAATATCACCTGGAGGATGAGACCGGATGAGCGCGCATTTCGACGTCATCATCGTGGGCAGCGGCGCCGGCGGCGGCACGCTGGCCCAGCGGCTGGCCCCGACCGGCAAGTCCATCCTCATCCTAGAACGCGGCGAGCACGTGCCGCGCGAGGCGGCGAACTGGGACCCCAAGGCCGTGTTCCTGAAAAAGAAATATCGCACCAAGGAACAATGGTACGATCGCCGCGGCAAGCCATTTATTCCGAATACGCACTATTGGGTCGGCGGCAACACCACCTTCTACGGCGCGGCCCTGATGCGATTTCGCAAGGGCGATTTCGACGAAGTGACCCATTCCGGCGGCATCTCGCCGGCTTGGCCGGTTTCGCTGGCCGATATGGCGCCCTACTACATGGAGGCCGAGACCCTCTGGAAAGTGCACGGAACCCGTGGGGTCGATCCGACCGAGGCCGGAGACGAGCCGCCCTACGCTTATCCAGCGTTGCGCCACGATCCGGGCATCGAGCGGCTGAAGAGCCACCTGGAGGGGCGGGGCTGGCGGCCCTTTTCCCTGCCGCTGGGGGTGGACCGCGACGAGCCGTACCCGGTGACCAGCCCCTGCATCCGCTGCCAGACCTGCGGCGGCTATCCCTGCCTGGTCAAGGCCAAGTGCGACGCCCGCACCCGCGCCATCGAGCCGCTATTGCAGCTGCCGAACGTGACCCTGCTGACAGGAAGAAAGGTCGTTCGTCTGGAGACGGATGGCCCTGGCAAGACCGTCACCGAAGTGGTCTGCGAGACCGCCGAGGGCGAGGAGCGCTGGACCGGCGACATCGTCGCCCTCGCCGCCGGCGCGGTGAACACCGCGGTGATCCTGCTGGCCTCGGCCAACGCCGCCCACCCGAACGGCCTGGCCAACGGCTCGGACCAGGTGGGGCGCAACTACGCCTTCCACACCCTCACCGCCATGCTCTCGCTGACAGCCGCGCCGATGGATTCCCCCTTTCCCAAGACCCTGGCGGTGAACGACTTCTACTGGCGCGACCCCGACGGCGGCTTCGACTATCCCATGGGGCATATCCAGCTTCTGGAGTACATGACCGGCCAGACCCTGGAGGGCCAGGTTTCCGACTGGCTGCCGCCGGCGCTGGTGCCCGACATCTTCATGAACGCGTTGGCGCGTCGGCTGTTGAGTTTTCTGCTGATCTCGGAAGATCTTCCGATGCCAGACAATCGCGTCAGGTTGGGCGCGAACGGCCATATCACCCTGGAATACACCCACAACAATCTGGACGGCCACGACAGGCTGGTGCGCAAGCTGCATCGGGCTTTGGAAGGGTTCGTCGACCACGCCCATCCGCTCTCGCAGCACCACGTCGAGCTGGACTCGCTTTTGCCTCTTTACGGCACCGCGCACCAGGTGGGTACGACCCGGTTCGGGGCTGACCCACAAAGCTCCGTGCTCGACCCATTCTGCAAGGCCCACCAACTGGACAACCTCTATGTGGTGGATTCTGGCTTCTTCGTCTCCGCCGCGGCGGTGAACCCGACCTTGACCATCGTCGCCAACGCCATGCGGGTGGGCGATCACCTGAAGGAGAGGTTGGCCGGCTGACCCCTGGGCTGATAGACCCTCGCCCATGAACAAGCCGGTCCCGCCCGTTGCCGCCAAGGTCCCGAAACACATCGCCCAGCTCGGCCGCGAGCGGGTCGACGACTATGCCTGGCTGCGTGACGACAACTGGCAAGCGGTGTTGCGCGATCCGAGTGTCATCCGCGCCGACGTGAAGGCGCACCTTGAGGCCGAGAACGCCTACACCAAGGCCATGCTGGCGGCGACCGAGCCGCTGCAGGCGACGATGTTCGCGGAGATGAAAGGGCGCATCAAGGAGGACGACGCCTCGGTCCCGTCGCCCGACGGTCCTTGGGACTACTACTGGCGCTATGAGACCGGCGCCCAGCATCCGATCCACGCGCGCCAGCCGCGCGGCGGCGGAGAGGAGACCATCCTGGTGGACGAGGACGCCCTCTCCAAGGGCCACGCCTATTTCCATGTCGGCGCCGCCCATCACAGCCCCGACCATTGCCTGTTCGCCTACGCGGTCGACGAGCAGGGGTCTGAGGTCTACCGCATCCAGGTCAAGGACCTGAACACCGGCGAAGTGCTGGGCGAGCCGGTGGAAAGCGCCACCGGCGACTTCACCTGGTCGCCGGATTCGAGCTGGCTGTTCTGGATCTGGCGCGACGACAACGGCCGCCCGGCCAAGGTCTTCCGCCGCCCGGCGCGGGGCGGGACCGGCGATGACGTGCTGGTCTACGAGGAGCCGGACGACGGCTTCTTCCTACACATCGGCAAGACCAGCTCCGACTCCTATATCGTCATCGGCGCCGGCGACCATGAGACGTCCGAGGTGCTGCTGATCCCGGCCGCCGATCCGACCGCCGAGCCGCGCGTGGTCGAACCGCGCACGGTCGGTCTGCGCTACGACGTCGAGCACTGGGACGGTCGCATCTTCATCCACACCAACGCCGACGGCGCCATCGACTTCAAGCTGGTCGAGGCGCCGGAAGCTGCGCCCGGCCGCGCCAACTGGAAGGACTGGATCGCTCACCGGCCGGGTCGGTTCATCGTCGGCATCGGCGCCTACAAGGACTGGTTCGTGCGGCTGGTGCGCGAGAACGCCCTGAATCGCATCATTCTGACCGCCCGAGGCTCCGGCGCCGAGCACGAGATCGCCTTCGACGAGGAGGCCTATGCCCTCGGCCTCGGCGGCGGCTTCGAGTTCGACACCACGACCATGCGCTTCGTCTACGAATCGCCGACCACGCCGAAACAGTGGATCGACTATGACATGGCCACCGGCGCGCGGGTGTTGCGCAAAACCCAGGAAATCCCCTCCGGCCACAACCCGGCCGCCTACGTCACCCGCCGCCTCTACGCCAAGGCACGGGACGGCGCGGAGGTTCCTATCACCGTGCTGATGCGGGCCGACACGAAGCTCGACGGCTCGGCGCCGATGCTGCTCTACGGTTATGGCTCCTATGGACTATCCATGGAGCCGCACTTTTCCATCCGTCAACTGTCGCTGGTGGATCGCGGCTGGATCTGGGCCACCGCCCATGTGCGTGGCGGCTCGGAGAAAGGCTATGGCTGGTTCCTCGACGGGCGGGGACCGAAAAAGCCCAACACCTTCACCGACTTCATCGCCAGCGCCGAGCATCTGGCAGCCAGCGGCTATGGCGCTATGGGCCGTATCGTCGCCTATGGCGGCTCGGCCGGCGGCATGCTGATGGGGGCGATCGCCAATATGAGGCCCGACCTCTGGGCCGGGATCATCGGCGCGGTGCCGTTCGTCGATGTGCTGAACACCATCAGCGACGCGACCCTGCCGCTGACCCCGCCGGAATGGCCGGAGTGGGGCGATCCGCTGACCGATCCGGCCGCCTACGACCTGATCGCCAGCTACAGCCCCTATGACAACGTCCTGGCCAACTCCTATCCCGCGGTGTTGGCCACCGGCGGCCTCTCGGACCCGCGCGTCACCTATTGGGAGCCGGCCAAGTGGGTGGCCAGGCTGCGCGAGAAGACCACCGGCGATGCGCCCGTCCTTCTGAGGATCAACATGGAAGCCGGCCACGGCGGCGCCTCCGGCCGGTTCGACTTCCTGAAGGAGATCGCTCTCGACTATGCGTTCGCGCTCTGGGCGATCGAGCGGGGCTGGGAGACGGCGGCGTGAGGATCAGGCCGGCGACGGCGGCCAATGCGGCCGCCCTGGCGGCGATCTACGGCCACCATGTGCTGCATGGTTTGGGCACATTCGAGGAGGTCGAACCGTCGACGCGGGAGATGGCGCGGCGACTCTCCGCGGTGGTGAGCTACGGCCTGCCCTATCTGGTCGCCGAGATCGACGGCGCCGTCGCCGGCTTCGCCTACGCCTCGCCGTTCCGCGCGCGGGCGGCCTACCGCTACACGGTGGAGGACAGCGTCTATATCGCGCCGGACCGGCTAGGGCAGGGGATCGGCAAGGCGCTGCTCAAGGCCGTGATCGATGAGGCCGAGGCGCGGGGCCTGCGACAGATGGTGGCGATGATCGGCGATAGCGGCAATGCCGGCTCGATCGGCGTGCACCGTTCCTGCGGCTTCGAGCCATCGGGGGTCTTGCGCGGTCTCGGCTTCAAGGCCGGCCGCTGGATCGACGTGGTGACCATGCAACGGGCGCTGAACAGCGGCAGAGAGAACTTGCCGGACAATCCGGGTATCGACTGGGGCGGGGCTTAGAATCCCTTCTCCCCCTGCGGGCGAAGGGATTTCTTTCAACCCACCGCCTTTCCCAGCACCGCCGCCAGTTGGTCGTGCTGGTAGGGTTTGCCAAGGTGCTCGGCGCCGGCGATGGCCTGGGCCTCCTCGTTTTCGCTGTAGCCCGAAGCGAAGACCACCTTCAGCTCGGGGCGCAATCCGACCGCCTTGGCGGCCAGTTCCGGGCCGCGCATGCCGGGCAGTCCAATGTCGGTGAACAGCACGTCGATCCGGCCCTCGCCGCGCACGATCGCCAGCGCTTCGTTGGCGTCCCCCGCCTGCAGCGCGGTGAAGCCGAGGGTCTGGACCATGTCGATGGCCGCCATGCGCACCAGCGAATCGTCTTCGACCACCAGCACCACCGCTTGCGTGGCCTGCAGCAGGACGCGAATCCGGCGAGCCAGGTCCTCGCGCGTATAGGGCTTGCTCAAGAGCTGAACCCCCTCGTCCAGCCGCCCGTGATGCACGATCGCGTTCTCGGTGTAGCCCGAGGTGAACAGGACAGGCAGGCCGGGCCGCAGCCGCAGCGCCTCCCTGGCCAGATCGCGACTCTTCACCGGCCCGGGCATGACAACGTCCGTGAACAGCAGATCGACCTTGCCGCCGGACTTCAGCACCTCTAGCGCCGCCGCGCCATCGCAAGCGTGCACGCAGGTATAGCCCAGGTCGCGCAGCAGGCCGACGGCCGAGGCGCGCACTAGGTCGTCGTCCTCGACCACCAGGATCACTTCGCTGCGGCCGGCGATCGATCCGATGCTCGCCTGCTCGATGGCCGCGGTCGGCTGCCGCGAGCGCGGCAGGTAGATCTTCACGGTCGTGCCATGGTCGGGCTCGCTGTAGATTTGCACATGGCCGTTCGACTGCCGTACGAAGCCGTAGACCATCGAAAGGCCTAACCCGGTGCCCTTTTCCTCGCCCTTGGTGGTGAAGAAGGGCTCGAACACCTTGGACAGGGTCTCCCTGGTCATGCCGTGGCCGGTGTCGGAGACCGCCAACAGCACGTACTGTCCCGGCGCTAGGTCCTGCTGCTGACGCGCATAGGCCTCGTCGAGCGCGGCGTTGGTGATCTCGATGGTCAGCCGGCCGCCGTCCGGCATGGCGTCGCGGGCGTTCAGGGCCAGGTTCAGCACGGCGCTCTCGACCTGAGTCGGGTCGACCAGGGTGTTCCAGAGGCCGCCGGCGATGACGGTCTCCACCTCGATGCGTTCGCCGAGCGTGCGGCGGAGCATCTCGGCCATGTCGGTCATCTGCCGGCCTAGGTTCACCACCCGGGGCTCCAGCGGCTGCCGCCGCGCGAAGGCCAGCAGCTGGCGGGTGAGGGCCGCGGCGCGGTTGGCCCCGTGTAGGGCGTTGGTGATCCGCTGCGAGGCCTCGGCGTCCTTTACCTTGGCGGCGATCAGCTCCAGATTGCCGCGGATCACCTGCAGGATGTTGTTGAAGTCGTGGGCGACGCCGCCGGTCAGATGGCCGACCGCCTCCATGCGCTGGGCCTGGCGCAGGCGCTCCTGCGCCTGCTCGCGGTCGGTGACGTCGCGCGCCGAGCCGACCACCCGCTCGATGCGGCCGCCGGCGCCGCGCACCGGCACCATGATCGATTCCCAGATGCGCTGGCCGCCCGGCAAGGTGATCCGATCGCGGGTGAAGGCCGGCGCGCCGCCTTCGATGACGCGCTGCAGATGGGCGACCAGCGCCTTGAGTTGCGGCCCGCGCGCGATCTGATGCAGCTCCAGCCCGCGTACCGCCTCGTTTTTGGCGCCGAGGGCCGCCTCGTAAGCGGGATTGATCGCCGCGATGTGGAGGCCGCCGTCGGGCGAGACGTCGATCACCGATAGCATGTCGGTGCTGTTGGCGAAGATCGCCTGGTAGCGCGCTTCCGAGTCGCGCTGAGCGGCCTCGGCGGCCTGCCGATCGCTCACCTCATGCTCGAGCCGGCGAGTGGCCAGCACCATCGCCGCCAGTTGGGCGGCGAGGCCGAGGATGGCCAGGCCGCCCAACGAGATCGCGATGACGAAACCGATGAATTCGTATCGGTTGGCTCTGGCCGTCCGGCGCGCCAGCAACGTGTCTTCCGCAGCCATGATCTCGGCCACCGCCGCGCGCGCGCGGTCCATGGCGGTCTTGCCGGCGCCCTGGTCTCCGTTGCGCGCCGCATCGACCTGGCCGGCGCGGTATAGGGCAACGCGCGCCCTGGAGACGGCGACCCGCTGGTTCAGGCTGTCGAGCAGCCGCGCCACCCGGGCGGTCTGCTCGGGATTGTCCTTGACCAGGGCGCGCAGGGCGGCGCCGGTCGAGGCGACGGCGGCGCTGTCGGCGTCGAAATGGTCGAGATAGCGGGCATCGCCGTTGAAGGCGTAGGCGCGCTGGGCGGACTCCACTTCCACGGCGGCCGTAAACAGCGACTGGGTGGTCTCGATCACGTCGCGGCTGTGATTGACCCGGCCCTGCCCGGTGCGGGTCAAGGCCAGATGGTCGATGGCCAGGAAGACCGTCATCGCCGCAAGCACCACCAGCAAGGCGACCGGCGCCGCCAGGCTGAGCCAGTGAGATCGCAGCGGAGCCTTGCTCAAGTGAGGGTGACCACTCAGTGGGCAGCGAGGGGCGAAGTTGGAAGAACGGTGGTCAGAAGCGTCGTTGCGGCCGAAAAGTCCAAGGAAAAGTGAGGGGTGAAGTGTCGCAGTCCTCGGCGATAAGGCAAGTTTTACTGTAACCGCGGCGGCTTGGCGTGCCCAGCGGGGAGAAGGTTCGAGTAAGACTGTCACCCAAAAGTCGCCATCGGATAACTTTCCAGCTTGGCGGTTGACCCCGGCTCGCGCGCCGATCTAGGTTCCGCGCCCCCAAATTTCTCTTTGAACGCGGACGCTCCGCCATGCCGCAGATCCTGGTCGAGGGTCTCGCCAAGACCTATCGCGTCGCCGAACGCGAGCCTGGCGCGTGGGGCGCCGTCACCGGACTTTTCCACCGCCGCTGGCGCACCATCGAGGCGCTGAAAGGCGTCGGCTCCTCCGTCGAGCGCGGCGAACTGGTCGGGCTGATCGGCCCGAACGGCGCCGGCAAGTCGACCACCATCAAGATCCTCTCCGGCATCCTTCGCCCCAGCGCCGGGCGCTGCGAGGTGGACGGCCTGGTCCCCTGGGTGCAGCGAGTGCGGCACGTTGCGCGCATCGGCGTGGTGTTCGGCCAGCGCACCCAGCTCTGGTGGGACCTGCCGGTGATCGAAGGCTTCGATCTGCTGGCGGCCATCTATCGTGTCCCGCCCGCTCAGTACCGCGCCACCCGCGACCAGATGGTTGGCCTGATGCGGCTGGAAAAGCTGCTCGACCAGCCGGTGCGGCAACTGTCGCTCGGCCAGCGCATGCGCTGCGAGATCGCCGCGGCCATGCTGCACGACCCGTCGATCCTCTTTCTCGACGAGCCGACCATCGGCCTCGACGCGCCCTCCAAGCTGGCGGTGCGCGAGTTCGTGGCCACCCTGAACCGCGAGCGCGGCGTCACCGTCATCCTGACCACCCACGACATGCACGACATCGAGGCTCTCGCCCGGCGGGTGGTAGTGATCGGCAACGGGACCATCCTGGCCGACAGCCCTTACGAGGCCCTGCGCGCCGGGGTGCTGGCCGAACGCCGGCTCTATGTCGATTTCGCCGCCGACGCGCCGGTGATCGACATCCCCGGCGTCAAGGAGCGGGCCCGCGACGGCCGCGCCCTTGAGCTGGCCTTCGATCCCGCCGTCATCGCCGCCCCGGGCCTGATCGCCCGCATCACAGCCGACCATGCGGTGGACGACATCCACGTCGACGAACCAGCCATCGAGGAAGTGATCACTCGCTTCTACCAGCTGCATGGGGCGGACGAGGCTTAAGGTGGAAGCCGCCCTTCGCCCCTATCTGGCGACCTTCTCGGCGCGGTTCCAGCTGATGCTGCAGTACCGCGCCGCGGCCCTGGCCGGCTTCGCGACCCAGTGCTGGTGGGGCGGCATCCACATTATGGTCTTCGCGGCCTTTTTCGGCGGCGCCGGCGCCGCGGCGCGCTCGCCGATCAGCTTGTCGCAGGTCATCACCTATACTTGGCTGGCCCAGGGGTTTCTGTCGTTGAACCCCTGGAGCGGCGATCCGGACGTGGCCGCCAAGGTGCGCACCGGCGCCGTGGGCTACGACCGTCTGCGGCCCGTGGACGCTTATAACTGGTGGTTCGTGAACGCGGCGGCCTGGATGACCGCCAGGGCGGCGCCCCGCGCGGGGCTGATGCTCGCGCTGACCGGAATGGTCTTCCCGCTGGTGGGGCTGAACGCCTGGGCGTGGGCGCCGCCGGCGAGCCTTCAGGCGGCGTTGATGTTCGCCGTGTCGATGGTGCTGGTGGTGCTGCTGTCGTCGGCCATCGTCATGCTGATCAACATCTGTGTGGCTGCGACCCTGACCGATCGCGGGGTGAACAACTTCGTCGCGCCGATCGCCATTTTGTTCTCCGGCAACCTGATCCCGCTGCCGCTGTTCCCCGACTGGGCGCGCACGGTGCTGTTCGTGCAGCCCTTCGCCGGCGTGGTCGACATCCCGTTCCGCATCTATCTGGGCCAGATCACCGGGCCGACGGCGCTGGCGGGGATCGGTTTGCAGGTCTTCTGGATCGTCGTGCTCGGCGGCCTCGGCCGGCTCTGGATGGATCGGGTCATGGGGCGGTTGCAGGTGCAGGGAGGCTGAGATGAACCCCTTGCGCCTGCTCAGTCGCTATTTCGCCGCCTCGCTCAGCTCCCAGGCGCAGTACCCGGGCACGACCTTCCTGACCACGTTCGGGGCCTTCGCGGTCACCTTCATCGACGTCTTCGCTATCGCGGCGCTGTTCGGCCGTTTCGGAAATGTGCGCGGCTGGACCTTCGGCGAGGTGGCGCTGTTCTACGGCCTGGTCAGCATCAGTTTCGGAATATCCGACTTCCTTACCCGCGGCTTCGACGTTCTGGGCACGGAGTTCATCCGCACCGGCAATTTCGACCGCGTGCTGCTGCGCCCGCGCTCCCTGACTCTGCA
>DASQSO010000433.1:0-9597 GCA_035642335.1 Caulobacteraceae bacterium | reverse complement strand
ACTCGGCATAGGCGCCCATGGCGGTGCGGCAGGAGCCTTCCAGCGCCTCCAGCGCGCCGCGCTCGGCGGCGACGGCGAGGGCGGTCTCGGCATGGTTCAGCGCGCGCGCCCAGACCGCATCGGCGTCGGCGAGGCGGGTCTCGATGGCCAGGGCGCCCTGGCCCGGCGCCGGGGGGTATTCGATCGGGTCGAGCGCGTAGCGGATGCGCGATTGCAGCCCCAGCCGGTTCAGGCCGGCCATGGCCATGACCATGGCGTCGGCCTCGCCGGCCGCCAGCTTGGCCAGCCGCGTGTCGACATTGCCGCGGATCAGCACGTAGTTCAGGTCGGGCCGGCGAAACTGCGCCTGGGCCTGACGGCGGATGCTGGCCCCGCCCAGCCGCGCGCCCTGCGGCAGCGCCTCCAGGGTCGCGAAACCGGGGCTGACGAAGGCGTCGCGCGGATCCTCGCGCTCGGTGGTCGCCGCCAGCGCCAAACCCGGCTGGCGCGCGATCGGCACGTCCTTCATCGAGTGCACGGCGCAGTCGATGCGGCCGGCGACCAGGGCGTCCTCGATCTCCTTGGTGAACATGGCCTTGCCGCCCAACTCGGTCAGGCGGCGATCCTGCACCCGGTCGCCGGTGGTGGAGATGACCACGATGGGCGCGGCCTGTTCGGCTTCGGCCGGGTCCGCGCCCAGCGCGACCGCTATCGCTCGCTGCATCTGGCCCGCTTGGGTCAGGGACAGCTTCGATCCGCGCGCGCCGATCCTGATCGGGTCCATGCCGCCAACTCGCCCAAAGCGGCCGATTATCGCTCACACCGCCCCGGCCTGCTACAGGAGCCGCGATGCGCCCGCAACCGAACGCGACCCTGACCGTCCTCGGCATCGAGACCAGCTGCGACGAAACCGCCGCCGGCGTGGTGCGCCGCCATGCGGGCGGCCGCATCGAGGTCAAGTCCTCCATCGTGCTCAGCCAGGTCAAGGACCACGCCCCCTTCGGCGGGGTGGTGCCGGAGATCGCCGCCCGCGCCCATGTCGAGGCGATCGACGCGGTGATCAAGGCGGCCATGACCAAGGCGGCCCTGGGGTTCGAGGCTCTCGACGGGGTGGCGGCGACCGCTGGTCCCGGCCTGGTCGGCGGGGTGATGGTCGGGCTGTCGGCCGGTAAGGCCATCGCCCTGGCGCGCGGATTGCCGCTGATCGCGGTCAACCACCTGGAAGGCCATGCGCTGTCGGCCAGACTGGGGGCGGCGATCGACTATCCCTACCTTCTGCTGCTGATTTCCGGCGGCCATTGTCAGCTTTTGGATGTCGAGGGGGTCGGGCGCTGCACGCGGCTGGGCTCGACCATGGACGACGCCGCCGGCGAGGCCTTCGACAAGATCGCCAAGGCGCTCGGCCTGCCCTATCCCGGCGGCCCGGCGCTGGAGCGGCTGGCCGTCGGTGGCGATCCCGGCCGTTTTCCCTTGCCTCGCGCGCTGCTTGGCCGGGCGGGCTGCGACTTCTCCTTCTCCGGCCTGAAGACCGCCGCCGCCCGCCTGGCCGAACGCATCGACAACGAGACCGACCGCCGCGACCTCGCCGCCGCCGTCCAGGCCGCCATCGCCCGCCAGCTTACCGAGCGCAGCGCCCGGGCGATGAAGGTCTATGCGGAGACGCATGGCGGCCTTGACTTGCGTTTCGTCGTCGCCGGCGGGGTGGCGGCCAATGGCGAGGTGCGGCGGACGCTTGAGGCGCTCGCCGCGATCCAGGGATTCAGCTTCACCGCCCCGCCGCTGTACTACTGCACCGACAACGCCGCCATGATCGCCCTGGCCGGCGCCGAGCGGCTGGCGCTTGGCCTCACCGACGGGCTGGACGCGGTCGCCCGGCCGCGCTGGCCGCTGGACGAGGAGGCGGCGCTGAACCGCCCGACCCACATCCCCGGCCGCAAGGGCGCCAAGGCGTGAGCGGCTTCAGAAGCGTCGGCGTCGTCGGCGGCGGCGCCTGGGGCACGGCCCTCGCCCAGGTCTGCGCCCGCGCCGGCCTTGATCCGCTGCTGTGGGCGCGCGAACCGGAGGTGGTCGAGGCGGTCAACGCCCGTCACGCCAACCGGCTCTTCCTGCCCGACATCGCCCTCGATCCTGCCATCCGCGCCAGCGAGGCCCTGACGGAGCTGGCCGAGCGCGACCTGATCCTGGCCGTGGTCCCGGCCCAGCACTTGCGCGGCGCCCTGGCCGCGCTCGGACCGCGCCTGCGCCCCGATCAGCCGGTGGTGCTCTGCGCTAAGGGGGTCGAGCAAGGCTCGCTGAAGCTGATGACCGAGGTGCTGGCCGAGGTCGCGCCGCACGCCCGCGCTGCGGTGCTGTCCGGCCCCAGCTTCGCCGCCGAGGTGGCGCGCGGCCTGCCGACCGCCGTCACCCTGGCTTGCGCCGAGCCCGACTGCGGCCAAGCCCTGGCCGAAGCCCTGGCCACTCCGACCTTCCGCCCCTACTGGACCCACGACCTGATCGGGGCCGAGGCCGGTGGGGCGATCAAGAACGTGCTGGCCATCGCCTGCGGCGTTGTCGAGGGGCGGGGACTCGGCCGCGGCGCTCACGCGGCCCTGGTCACCCGCGGTTTCGCCGAGCTCACCCGCCTGGCCGTGGCGCTGGGCGCCGAGGCGCGCACGCTCGCCGGCCTCTGCGGCCTCGGCGACCTGGTGCTGACCTGCTCGAGCCCACAGTCGCGCAACATGAGCCTGGGCTTGGCGCTGGGCCGCGGCGAATCCCTGGCCGGCGCCCTCGGTGACCGGCTTTCCGTGGTCGAGGGGGTGGAGACCGCCCCCGCCGTCCGCGCCCTGGCCGCCAGGCTTGGCGTCGAGACGCCGATCTGCGAAGCGGTGGCCGCCGTGCTGGCCGGCGAGCGCGGCCTGGACGAAGCCATCGGCGGCCTGCTGGCCAGGCCGCTGCGATCGGAACTGGAGGACAACTGAATGACCACCTATGTGCTGAGCTGCGTCGACAAGGCCGATAGCCTGGATGTGCGCATGGGCGCCCGAGAGGCGCACCTGGCCTATGTCGGCGCCAACCGCGAGATGGTGAAGGCCGCCGGGCCCTATCTCGACGAATCCGGCCAGATGGCGGGCTCGATGTTCATCCTGGAGGCGGCCGACAAGGCGGCGGTCGAGGTCTTCTCCGCCGCCGACCCCTATCGGTTGGCGGGCCTGTTCGATCATGTCGATATCCACGTCTGGCGCGTGACCATCGGCGCCCTGACCTGATGGACGACTTGACTTGAATCCAGCTCAACCGGCGCCGGACACCCGGCTCTGCGCGCTCGCAGACATTCCAGACCCGGGCGCCAAGGGCTTTTTCTTCCGCTCCGGCGACCAGATATTCCTCGGCTTCGTCGTGCGGCGGGACGGCGTGGTGAGCGGCTTCATCGATCGCTGCCCGCACACCGGAACGCCACTGGCGGCGCTGCCCGACCGCTATCTGACCCGCGAGGGCGAACTGATCGTCTGCTCCACCCACGGGGCGATGTTCAGGCCGGAGGACGGCCTTTGCCTCGCGGGTCCCTGCGAGGGCCGGTCCCTCTGGCCCTGGCCGGTGGTCGTAGCGGGCGATGACGTGCAGACGGCGGGTTAAGCCGCCGGCGGTTTTTCCGCCCCGAAAGCCTTCACCTCGGCGATCAGCCCCTCGACCGCCAGCGCCACCAGCTCGCCACCCTTTTCCGGCGTCGCCAGACCGGGGTCCGAGCCCATGCGGCCGTCGGGATGGCGGGCGCGGAAGTCCAGCGCCTCGCGGATCGGGCCGGAGCTGGCGATCTGCGGCGCGTAGTTGGCCGACTTGATGGCGTCCGGATAGGCCCATTGGGTGACGGCGATCTCCGACGGCGTCGCGTGGCTGCCGTGGCCGGACGGGAACTGCCGGTAGGCCAGCTTGATCACCCCGCTCAAGTCCCACCAGTTGCGCAGCTTCAGCGCGAATCCAGCGGTGCGACGCGCGAAGCTGGCCTCGGCATAGAGTTCGGAAAAGGCCGCTTCGATGGTGGCGACGTTGCCGCCGTGGCCGTTGAGGAAATAGATTCTCTCAAACCCGTGCAGCGCCAGCGAGCGGGTCCAGTCGCCGATGGCCGCGATGAAGGTCGAGGGCCTGAGCGAAATGGTGCCTGGAAAGCCCAGGTGATGCTGGGCCATGCCGACGTTGAAGGTGGGCGCCACCAGCATGTCGGCGCTCTTCTGCGCCTCGTGGGCGATGATCTCCGGACAGAGCCAGTCGGTGCCCAAAAGGCCGGTCGGGCCATGCTGCTCGTTGGAGCCGATCGGGATGACGATGGTCTTCGAGCGCTGAAGAAAAGCCTCGGTCTCGGGCCAGGTGGAGAGCTGCAGCAGCATCGGGGTTCATGTCTCCTCGGCCGCACCTTAACCCGCCGGCGGCCGGATAGAGGCGAAATCGGCGCCCTCTTGTCCGCAAGGTCGGTTCAATCCACCCCCAGATCCTTGCGCACGCCGGCATAGGTCTGCTTCGCCTGGCAGAGGCAGGCTTCCATGTTCCCGTCCTTGGCCCACCAGATCAGGGTCGGGTAGCCGGGCGTGACGCCGTTGGCCTTCAGCAGCGGGCTCATCCGGTCCACCAGGTCGCGGCCGGCCTCGACCACCGCGCTACGGCCGACGTCGCCGTCGGCGGCCGGGACGTGCGGCGCGGTCCAGGCGCCGGCGTCGGCCGCCATCCAGCTCTGGAACAGCGGCCAACTGCGGTTGACCCAGAGCTCGGCCACCGTCGAACGCTCGGCGGCGGTGGACTTTGCGGCCCCGTTGACGTCGGCCCGCGCGACCATGATCACCCGGGTATCGACCCCGGCCTTCTGCAGCACCGGAAACTGGCTCTGTTCATATCGGCCGCAAGGCCCGCAATCGCGGGTGGCGATGAGATAGAGCTTCGGCCCCGAAAGCCCCGGCGAGACCCAACCCGCGCCGGCCAGCAGCGTGGCGATCTCGGCCTGGTTCCGCTTGACGACGTGCGGGCGCCAGCGGACGTCCAGGTCCCACCAGAGATAGAGCACGCCGGCGATCACGATCAGGAATCCGATCAGCATCGCCCAGCCCTGGAATCGCCGCATCACCCGCCACCTTAAGTTTCCCCGCCCACTATTGCATGGTCTGGATGACGAAGGCGGAGTCTTCGGTGAGGCCCTCCGGCCAGCGGGCGGTGACGGTCTTGACCTTGGTGTAGAAGCGCACCCCTTCCATGCCGTGCTGGTTGGCGTCGCCAAAGGCCGAGCGCTTCCAGCCGCCGAAGCTGTGATAGGCCACCGGCACCGGGATCGGCACGTTGATCCCGACCATGCCGACCTCGACCCGCGAAGCGAACTCGCGCGCGGCGCGGCCGCTGCGGGTGAAGATGGCGACGCCGTTGCCGTACTGGTGCTTCGACGCCAGCGCCAGCGCCTCGTCGAAGCTCTCGGCGCGCACCAGCTGCAGGACCGGCCCGAAAATCTCCTCCCTGTAGGTGCGCATGTCGGGCTTCACCCGGTCGAACAAGGTCGGGCCGATGAAGAAGCCGTCCTCATAACCCTGCAGCGTGAAGCCGCGCCCATCGACCACCAGCTCGGCGCCCTCGTCGACCCCCATCTGGATGTAGTCGGTGATCTTTTGCCTGTGCGCGGCGCTGACCACCGGGCCGTACTGGGCGGCGGGATCGGACGAGACTCCGACCTTCAGGGTCTCGATCTGGTCCAGCAGCCGCGTCCGCAGCGCCTCGGCGGTGTTCAGCCCCACCGGCACGGCCACCGGCAGCGCCATGCAGCGCTCGCCGGCCGAGCCGTAGGCGGCGCCCATGATGTCGCTGACCGTCTGGTCGAGATCGGCGTCCGGCATGACAATGGCGTGGTTCTTCGCCCCGCCCATGGCCTGGACCCGTTTGCCGTGGCTGGTTCCGGTCGCATAGACGTAGTGGGCGATGTCGGATGAGCCGACGAAGCTCACCGCCTTGATGTCCGGATGGGCCAGGATGGCGTCGACTGCCGCCTTGTCGCCGTGCACCACGTTCAGCACGCCGGCCGGGCCGCCCGCCTCCACGAACAGCTCGGCCAGCCGCACCGGCACGCTGGGGTCCTTCTCGGACGGCTTCAGGATGAAACTGTTGCCGACCGCGATGGCCACCCCGAACATCCACATCGGGATCATCGCCGGGAAGTTGAACGGAGTGATGCCGGCGACCACGCCCAGCGGCTGGCGCATCGAATAGACGTCGATCCCCGGCCCGGCCCCCTCGGTATATTCCCCCTTCAGCGCGTGCGGGATGCCGCAGGCGAACTCGATCACCTCCAGGCCCCTTTGTACATCGCCCCTGGAGTCGGCGATCACCTTGCCGTGCTCGGACGACAGCAGCGCCGCCAGCTCATCCATGCGCGCCTCGACCAGACGCTTGAACTCGAACATCACCCGCGCCCGCCGCTGCGGGTTGGTCGCCGCCCAGCCGATTTGCGCCTTCGCCGCCGCCTGGACCGCCGCGTCCAGGTCGTGGGCGTCGGCCAGCGCCACGCGGGCCTGCACCTCGCCGGTATTGGGGTCGAACACGTCGCCGAAGCGGCCGGACCCGCCGCCGGTCGCGGCGCCGTTTACGAAATGGAGGATGTCACGCATGGGGGTGTCTCGGGCGGAAAGGGAGGCGGTCTTTTAGGCCGCCGCCGCCATCGGCGGTAGGGGTTGCCCGGCGGACCAGCGCCGGCGCATGTTCGGGCATGATCCTGCCCGCCGAAGGCGATTTTCGACTGCCCGACGAGGCCGCCACCGCCCGGCTTGGCGCGGTGGTGGCGCGGACCCTTGCCCCAGGCGAGGCGGTCTGCCTGAGGGGCGTGCTCGGCGCCGGCAAGTCCACCCTGGCCCGCGGTCTGATCCGTGAGCTGACCGATGCGGCCGAGGACGTGCCTAGCCCGACCTTCACCCTGGTTCAGTTCTACGAAGGCCGCGGGCTGAAGGTCGCCCATTTCGACCTCTACCGGCTGGTCGAGGACGGCGACACCGACGAGATCGGCCTTGACGAGGCCCTGGACGACGGCGCGGCCATCATAGAGTGGCCCGAGCGGCTCGGACGGCATCTGCCGCGTGATCGACTCGATATAGAGATGCTGATCGTGAACGACGCGGGGCCGGAGAGCCGTCTCGCGCGCCTCACCCCCCACGGAGCCTGGGAAGGACGGCCGCTTGAGTTCTGATCGCGAGGCGGCAAAGGCCGCCCTCCTCGCCGCCAACGGGCTCAGTGACGCCCGCCGCGAACGCCTGGCCGGCGACGCTTCGACGCGCCTCTACGAGCGGCTGCACCGGCCAGGCGGCGCCAGCCTGATCTTCATGGACCAGCCGCCCAGCGCCGAATCCGCGCCCTGCCCGCCGCTGGCCAGGCCAGCTGAGCGCCGGGCGCTCGGATACAACGCCAGCGCCCGGCTGGCCGCTGGCCGCGTCGAGGCCTTCGTCGCCTGCGCCGCTTACCTACGCGGCCGCGGTCTTTCGGCGCCCGAGGTCATCGCCGCCGACGCCCCGGCCGGCCTGGCGGTGCTGGAGGACCTGGGCGACGACCTCTACGCGCGGCTGATCGAGGCCGGTCAGGACGAGACGCCGCTCTACGACACCGCCGTCGACGCCCTGGTCCATCTGCACGCCGAGCCGCCGCCGGCGATCCTCAAGGCCGACGACATAAGCTGGCCGCTGCTGGAGTTCGATGACCTGGCCCTGCGAACCGGGCCGGAGCTGTTCCTGGAATGGTGGCCGCGATTCGCCGGGATCGCGCCCTTTCCCGACGCCGCGAAGGAAGAATGGGAGCGGCTCTGGGCGCCGATCCGCGCCCGCGGCGTCGCCGGCGCGTCCGTCTTCTGCCACCGCGACTATCACGCCGAGAACCTGGTCTGGCTGCCGCGCCGCCCCGGCATCGCCCGCGTCGGCATGCTGGACTTCCAGGACGCCCTGCGCGCCCATCCGGCGTGGGACCTGTCGATGCTGCTGCACGATGCCCGCCGCGACGTCTCGCCGGGGCGGGAACGAGCCAGCCTGGGCCGCTATCTGGATCTGCGGCCAGACCTGGACCGCGAGGCATTCCTCGCCGACTTTCACGCCCTCGGCGCGCTGAACATGGCCCGGATCCTGTTCATCTTCGCCCGCCAGGTCACCGGCTTCGGCCGGCCGCGCTACACCGCCTTCATGCCGAGGACCTGGGCCTATCTGGACCGTTGCCTGGCCGCGCCGGAGCTGGCGTCGATCAGGGCCTGGTTCGACCGCTACGTCCCACCGGCGGCGCGTCTGTCGCGAGCGGCCGCATGAGCGGAGCCCAGAACGTCCCAAAGACCGCCATGGTGCTGGCGGCCGGTCTTGGCGTGCGCATGCGGCCCTTGACCAACGACCGCCCCAAGGCCCTGGTCGAGGTCGCCGGCGGGGCGCTGATCGACCACGCGCTGGATCGGCTGGCCGCGGTCGGGGTCGAGACGGCGGTGGTCAATGTCCACGCCTTCGCCGACCAGCTGGAAGCCCATCTTGCGAAGCGGAAGACGCCGCGCATCGTCATTTCCGACGAACGCGCCGAGGCGCTGGAGACCGGCGGCGGGATGAAGAAGGCCATCCCCTTGCTGGGCCAGGGACCGGTCTGGGTCTGCAATATCGACACGGTGTGGATCGAGTCCGACGTCTCGGCCCTGGCGGCGGTGGCCCGGGCGTTCGACCCGGCGCGGATGGACGTCTGCATGCTGGTCGCGCCGACGGACGAGTCGGTTGGCTTCCACCACACCGCCGACGGCGCCAATACCGGCGACCTGTTCCTGCAAGAAGACGGCGCCGTGCGGTTCAAGGACCCTGGCGAGACCGCGCCCTTCCTCTATGTCGGGTTTCACATCGCCAACCCCGAGATCGTCGCCGACGGCCCGGACGGCGCCTTTGGCCTTTTGCCGATCTGGAAGGCGCTGACGACGCGCGGCCGCGTCTTTGGCGTCGCCTCCCCTGGCCTCTGGATGCACGTGGGGACGCCAGGCGGGGTGATCGAAGCCGAGCAGATCCTCGCATCGGCCGCCGCCAGCGGGAAAGCCGGGAGCGGATGACCCCCTTCGGCCAGCCGCCGCCGCGTTGGTTCGCGATCCAGCCGCACCGGCCGTTCCTGGCCGATCTCGCCGAGGGCCTGATCGAGGCGCTCTCGCCGGCCGGCCCACAGGCCCTCTCCGACGCCATCGTCCTGGTCCCGTCCCGACGCGCCGCGCGCGGACTGGCCGAAGCCTTTGTCGAGGTCGGCGGCGGCCGGGCGATCCTGTTGCCGCAGATCCGCGCCCTAGGCGACCTGGACGAGGGCGAGCCGCCGTTCGAGCCCGGCGACATCGCGCTCGACCTGCCGCCGGCCATTTCGCCCTGGCGGCGGCGCTTCGAGCTGGCGCGGCTGGTGGCCGAGAACGCGCACCTGATTCGCCGCTCGCTGGACGCGGCGGCGGCCCTGGAACTGGCGGATGCGCTCGGAAGCTTCCTCGACGGCGTCGATATCGACGAGGCCTGGCCGCTGACGCCGCCGGCCGAATGGGTCGCCGCCGAGATGGCCCGCCACTGGCAAGTCTCCGCCGAATTCCTCGGCCTGGCCATGAGCGCCTGGCCGCGCCGGCTGCACGAACTGGGCCTGGTCGACACC
>DASQSO010000432.1:0-6858 GCA_035642335.1 Caulobacteraceae bacterium | reverse complement strand
GCGCGCGGAGATGCTGCCGATGACCACGCCTGGAATCGACCCCAACACGAGGGCGCCGAGCAAGCCGAAGTTGATCGATCCCAGCCACCAATGTCCAAGCCCGGCGATCAGCGCCAGAGGAACCGCGTGCGCAACGTCGGTGCCGACAATCTTCAGGGTCGGAAGGCGTGGATACAGGAAGGCCAAAGCGACGGCCCCGAGCGCACCCGCGCCAACGGACGAAAGCGCCACCAGGGCGCCCACGACAAACCCCGTGGCGACCGTCAGGCCCGCCGAGGTCTTGAGCCCAAAATCGGGACTGCGGCGCGTCGCCTCCTCTAGGATCCACCGTTTGAGAAAGAGCAGCGTCGCGCTGATCAGCAACGCCACCGCGAGCGACACGGAAATCAGCTTAGCCGTGCTCGGGTTAGTGGCTCCAAAGTGCGCCAGAGACAAGATGACAATGACCGTCGCCGGGAGGCTGCCGAGCGCTAGAAGGCCAACGATCCGCCATTCGATGGACTTGGCAAATCCGTGTACCGACGTTCCAGCGGTCTTGGTCGCGGCGGCATAGAGCAGGTCGGTGCCGACCGCGGTCGCGGGGTGGATACGGAACAGAAGGATGAGTAGCGGAGTCATCAGCGAGCCACCGCCGACACCCGTCAATCCTACCAGAATGCCAACGACCAAGCCGGAGACGACATAGAGCGGGTTAACGCCGAAACCGTCCAAGAAGTTCACTGGGGCGCCCCCGATAGCCGATAAAACACAGTAACCCTACAAAAGAACAAGACAATTGAGCTTTTGACGATCGCTCATCAAAAAATCTACGCGCGATCCACCCGTGGTTACGTCCGGTGTCCACCCATCCGCGCCATTGGGAAGGTCCGGTTGCGGCGCCGGACCCTTCATGCCGCCGAACGTTCGGGTCCCGCCGGCGGAGGAGGCCGCGCCAGCTTTTCCCTGACGCACCCGTCCGCGCCCCTATCCTCTGCCCATACCGCTGAAGCCGGCGCCCCTTCAGGGCCTGTGCGGGGCGGATTGGATCGGGATGAAAGCATGAGTGATGTCTCCGCCAGTGAAGCCGTTGTCGAAGCGCCGGAGCCTGGCGCCGCGGAGGGCGCGGTTCCGAATGCTCCCGCCGCCGCCGCCGCTCGCGCGCCGTTGAGCGCGGAGGAGTATGAGCGCAGGCTGCAGGCGCAGGGGCGGGATCTGCGCGAGCAGCGGCGGCAGATCCGCGCGCTGAACGAGCGGCTGAACCAGGCCGGGGCGCAGCCGCACACGCCGGCCGAACGGGCGGCCAAGCCGGACATGGAGACCAACCCCATCGGCTACATGCGCTGGGCCGACCAGCGGCTGGAATTCTACGAACGCCGCGAGGCGGAGGCCGCGCGCCAGCAGGAGGAGCAGTCGCGCCAGCAGGCGGCGGTGGCCCAGATCGCCCGGCGCATGGAGGACTTCGAGAAGGACTTCGCCGACGACCACCCGGACTATTTCAAGGCCGCGGCCCACTTCCGCACCGCGCGGACCGCCGAACTGGCCGAGGAAGGGGTTTCCGCCGCCGACATGGCCCAGGCGCTGCGGCAGGACTTCGTCAACGTCATCGCCCGCGCCACCCGCGCCGGCAAGGACCCGGCCGAGGTGGTCTACAAGCTGGCCAGGAACCGCGGCTTTGGCGCCGACAGCGATGACAAGAAGCTTCAGACCATCAGCCGCGCCGCCAATGCCGGGCGGACCCTCTCCGGGGCCGGCGGCGCGGCCGGCGAGGCCGAACTGACGGTCGAATACGTCAACGGCCTGAGCGGCAAGGCCTTCACCGAGGCCCGCGCCCGCTTGCGGGCCCAGACCCTGGCCGCCGAGAAGAAGGCCGCCAGGGGCTGAAACCTGGCCCGAGGGCGCCAATCACGGCGCCAAGGTCCGAACGCATACGGACCATCGGCCGCGGCGGGCCTGGTGCGCCGACTGACGATCTCCGCGGACGGGGATGCTCCATCCAACCGAAAACGAGATCAGCATGGCCCAGACCTCCTATGGCGTAAACGCTCCCGAAGCCGTCAAGCTGTGGCGCAAGACCCTGTTCGAGGAAGCCCTGAAGGCGACCTGGGTCGGCAAGTTCATCGGCGAGACCTCGGACTCGATCCTGCAGATCCTGCCGGACACCGGCAAGTCGGCCGGCGACACCGTCACCACCACCCTGCGCATGCAGCTGCAGAGCGACGGGGTGATCGGCGACGCGACGCTGGAGGGCAACGATGAAGCCCTGATCACCTATACCGACAAGCTCCTGATCAACCAGCAGCGCAACGCGGTGCGCTCCGGCGGCAAGATGAGCGACCAGCGCATCCCCTGGTCGGTGCGCGAGGAGGCGCAGACCGGGCTCTCCGACTGGTTCGCCAGCCGCTTCGACTACGGCTTCTTCAACCAGGTGGCCGGCAACACCGCCCAGACCTCGATCGCCTATACCGGGCTGAACGCCCCGATCGCCCCGGATTCCGCGCACAAGTACGTGCCAAACGGACACGTCGCGGACCAGAACCTGACCACCGGCGATGAGTTCAACCTGTCGTTCATCGACAACGCCGTGGCCCTGGCCAAGCTGGCGACGCCGGTGATCCGGCCGGTGATGGTGGATGGCGAGGCCATGTACGTGGCCGTGCTGCACACCAACCAGGTGACGCAGCTGCGCACCAACACCGCCACCGGCCAGTGGCTGGACATCCAGAAGGCGGCGACCACGGGTGACGGGTCCAAGAACAACCCGATCTTCACCGGAGCGCTGGGCGTCTACAACGGCGTGGTGCTGCACGAGTCCACCCGCGTCCCGGCGGGCGTGAACTCGACCAGCAATGTGGCGGTCTCCAACACCCGCCGCGGCGTCCTCCTGGGCGCGCAATCGGCGGTGATCGGCTTCGGCCAGGGCCAGTCGATGGACGCCATGGACTGGACCGAGGAGCTGTTCGACTACGGCAACCAGCTCGGCGTGGCCGCCGCCTGCATCTACGGCCTGAAAAAATCCCAATACAATTCAGCGGACTACGGCACGGTCGTGCTGGCGTCCTACACGGCCTGAAGGAGCATCAGCACCATGACCATCGCCCCGCGCCAGAACGACCTGCAGGTCACCCACGCGATCCGCTACGACTTCACCTTCAACACCGTCAACGCCAATCCGAACGGCGGCGGCTCGGCGACCACGGCCGCCCTGGCCGCCGCGGCCCTGAACGCCGGCGTGCCCATCGGCGCGCTGCCGGCGGGAGCGGTGGTCAAGACCATCGACGCCTATGTCGACGTGGCCTTCAACAACGGGACCACCAACACCTTTTCGGTGGGCTTCACCCCGACCGGAACCGACCTGGTCCCGGCCGGGGCGCTGGGGACCGAGGCGCTGGTCTCCACCACGGCGCCGATCGCCGCCTCGGCCGCGACCAGGGCGGCGACGGCCAAGACCGGTACGCCGATCTGGCTGTCCACCGGGCAGACCGGGACCGCGGCCACCGCCGGCCAGGCCAGCGTCGTCGTCACCTATCACCCGCCGCTAGGCTGATGCGCCGCCGCGCGATCATCGCGGCCCGCACCGAGGCCGCCCGCGCCGAAGCTGAACGCACCGAAGCTGAACGCCGAAAAGAGGCGCCCCATGTCGACCCTCGCCGATCTGCAGACCCGCATCATGACCGAGACCAACCGGGACGATCTCGGGGACGTGCTGCTCGGCCAGATGCAGCGGTCGATCGCCGACGCGATCGCTGAGTACCAGGACGAACGGTTCTGGTTCAACGAACTGCGCGTCACGGGAACCCTTGCCGCGGGGCAGCAATATGCGCCGCTGCCCTCGGGCGCGCTGGCCATCGACCGGCTTTCCCTGCTCGTCGGGGGTGTGGCGTTCGAGATCTTCCGCCGCTCGATGGCGCATATCGAGGCCCTTTACGCGGTTCCGCTGACCGGCCAGCCGATGGAATACGCCGTCTATGCCGGTCAGGCGCGACTGTGGCCGACGCCTGTGACCGCCTATCCGTCCGTGTGGCTGACCATCAGCAAGGTCATGCCCGAGATCGGCTTTCCGAACCCGGACGTTACGATCTCCAACGCCTGGACCAACGAGGCCCAGTGGCTGATCCGCGCCCGCGCCAAGGAGTTTTTGTACCGCCACGTCTTCAAGGATCCCGACGCGGCGGCCGCCGCCGCTCAGGACCGGGCGGAGGCCTATGCCAAGGTGAAGGGCTATTCCAACACCAGCCTGGCGACCGGGCGGCTGGTCCCCTCATGGTGATCCCCCCATGGTGACTTTGGTCAAGGAGGCCGGCATCCCGCCCTGGGGCGGGCGGCTGGTGCTGCAGCTGCAGGCGGCGCTGAACGGACTGGCCCGGCCGGCGGCGAGCCTCACCGTGGCCAGCCTGCCGCCGGCCAGCCCCGGCCTCGCCGGCGCCCGCCGCTTCGTCACCGACGCCACGGCGACGACGTTTGCGTCGGTGGCGGCGGGCGGTGGCACGAGCAAGGTCCCGGTCTATTGCGACGGAACCAACTGGAGGATCGGCTGATGCGGTGTTCGCTCGGGGTCGCCTCGGTCGGACTCCGCGTCTCTCCATTCGTCATGGCCCGACTTGTTCGGGCCACCCATGATCACCGTCTCGGATCAGTGTCTATGGATCCCCCGCATTCCGCTTCGCTCCAGCGGGGGATGACGGTTCAGAGGTCGGCACGGTCGCTCATCCGGCCGGCTGACCCGAGCCAACGGTGACCTAGATGCCCTCATCCTTCACCGCCCAAAACCGCCTCGAGGAACAGAATCCCGGGGAGAACCTCAACACCTGGGGCTCGCGGCTGAACGCCAATACGACGGCGCTGATCGACTTCGCCATCTCGGGCTATACCGCGCTGACGCTCTCGGGGGCGATCGCCCTGACGTCGGCCAACGGGGCGGCGGACCAGGCGCGGTCGGCGATCCTGGATTTCACCTCGGGTGCGGGAGGCACGGTCGCCATCCCCGGCGTCAGCCACGTCTACCAGGTGCGCAACGCCACCAGCGGCGACGTGGTGTTCACCACGGGCTCGGGGACTACCGCCACCGTCGAGCCGGGCAGTTTCGCCACCGTCGTCTGCGACGGGACGAACTGCTACCGCTTCGCCGACGCGGCCGATATCGCGGCCTGTCTGAGCGCCGCGGAAGTGTACGCCCAGGGGCTCGCCTTCTCATCCAGTTCCGGCCAGCTGCCGGGGCAGGCCGGGAACGCCGGCGCCTTCCTGACCACGAACGGCTTGACCGCCAATTGGGCGCCGGGGCTTCCCAATCAGACCGGACAGGCGGGCGCGCTGCTGGCCACCAACGGGTCCGCCGCGTCGTGGAGCACCGGGGTTTCATCCTCGCTCGCCAATGTCAGCACGTCGCTGGCTGGCGTTTCGACATCCTTGGCGGCGCAGAGCGGCCAAGGCGCGGCCTGGTTCACCCAGTCCCAGGCCTCCGGAACCGCCGGCCCCGATACCGGCGGCCCCAGCGCCTGGACCGGGCGGAGCATCAATACCACCGGCCTGAACACGATCGGCGGCGCTTCCCTGGCCTCAAGCCAGATCGTGCTGCCCGCCGGAACCTACGAGGCCGACATCGTCACGGTGTTCAACGACACCAACACCTCCAGCGACGGCCGCAAGGCCCGGCTGCGCAACATCACCGACGCGGCCACCGCCCTGGTCAGCCCGCAGGGCTATCAGGGCGGCGCCCTAAACGACAACATCGCGCTGAAAGGGCTGTTCACGATCGCGGCGGCCAAGACCTTCCAGATCCAGAACTGGGCGGCGAACGGCTACGGCGGCGGCGTCGCGGCCAGTTCGGGCGAGGTCGAGATCTACCTCAGCGCCATTTTCCGCAAGTTCGCATGACCCGGGTCCCGATCCAGATCCCGCCGGGGGTGATCGTCGACGACACTCCCTTTTCGGTCGGCCAGGCCGCCTGGTCGGACATCAACAATGTCCGCTTCTGGCGCGGCCAGCCGCAGGTGATCGGCGGCTGGCAGCGGTTGATCACCACGCCGCTGACCGGGGTGTGCCGCAAGGCCTTTCCGTGGTCGGACAATCTGGGCCAGCTGAACATCGCCTTCGGGACCCATTCCAATCTGCAGGTCTGGCTGGGCGGGGCGCTCTTCGACATCACCCCGGCCTCGGGATTCACGCCCGGCGCGGTCGACGGAACCGGCGGCTCGGGCTGGGGCACCGGGACTTACGGCGCCGGCGACTATGGCGAGCCGTCGGAGGGGTCGTTCTTCCCGCTGACCTGGAGCCTGGCGCCCTGGGGCGAGACCCTGATGGCCTGTCCGCGCGGCCAGACCATCTTCCAGTGGAGCAACGATACCGGCAGCCCCGCCGCGGCCCTTTCCGGCGCGCCGGCCAACGTCACCTGCATGCTGGTCACCAACACCCGCCAGGTGATGGCCTTCGGCTGCAACGATGCGATCACCGGCGTCCTCAATCCCAGGCTGATCCGCTTTTCCGACATCGAGAACCCGACCGACTGGACGGCGAGCGTCACCAACAACGCCGGCGACTTCGTGCTGCCGGGTTCGGGCCAGATCGTCGGCGCGGCGCTCATCGCGGCCAGCGTCTTCGTCTGGACCGACAACGGCCTCTATCAGGGGGTGTTCGACCCCAGCCTGGACGCCGCCGGCCAGGCCAATGGCTGGGAGTTCAGCCAGATCGGGGCCAATTGCGGCCTGATCGGGCCGAACGCGGCGGTGGTGCTGGCCAGCCAGGCCGCCTACTGGTTCGGCTCCAACGGCCAGTTCCACGTCTGCGTCCTGGGCGGCGCGCCGCAGATCGTGCCCTGCCCGTTGCAGGAGGACGTCTTCGCCAATGTGGCGGCCTCGCAGGCGGCCAAGATCGTCGCCTCCGGCT
>DASQSO010000431.1:0-3852 GCA_035642335.1 Caulobacteraceae bacterium | reverse complement strand
TCCCGCGGCGCTGGTCATGCCTAGACTCGACGCGGGCGGCGGGCCGATCGGGGCGCTCTACGCCCAGGCGCTGGCACGTGCCGGCGACCTGTACGACCGAACGCCAACGGCCGTCATCGCGAAGGGCGGCTGCCAGAGCGAGGTCGAGCCAAAGGACGCCAATCGCTTCGACCGCGTCGCGCGGAGCCCCCTGTTCGAGGCCGGCGCCGTCGAACGCCTGACGCCGGCGGACCTTTCCGCACGCCTCGGCGAGCCTGTCCGGGTGGGCGGCCTGTCCTTTCGCGACGCTCGCGTGGTCGAGCCGGCCGCGGTGCTGGACGACTGGCTGCGGGGGACCGAGGTCATCGTCGCCGCAGTCGTCGCCATCGAGCCCTCGGGCGAGGCGTGGCGGCTGATCGACGGCGACGGGCGCGAGATCGCCCGCGCCGACATCGTCTGCCTTGCCTGCGGCTCCGGCGTGGTCCGCCTGGCGCCGGCGCAGCCGGTCACGCCGTTACGAGGCCAGGTCAGCGTGGCCGCCATGGCGCCGCCGCCGGCCGTGATCGGCGCCGGCTACGTCATCCCGACGCGCCAGGGCCTGCTGTTCGGCGCCACCCACGACCGGGGCGATTCCAGCGATGAGGTCCGACCTCAAGATCACCAGCGCAACCTCGATCTGTTGGCCGCGACGCTCCCGGGCCTGGCCGCTCGGCTTGGGGTTGTCGCGCTGGAGGGACGCGCGTCCCAGCGCGCGGTGACGCCGGACTTTCTGCCGCTGGCGGGTCCGCTTCCGGCGTCCGGACTATTCGTCCTTTCCGGCCTCGGTTCGCGCGGATTTTGCGCCGCGCCGCTGCTTGGCGAGCATGTCGCGGCCCTGGCGCTGGGGGCGCCGTCGCCGCTGCCGGCGAAGCTCGCGGAAATCGTCCATCCCGGACGGTTCGTCGCGCGTCGAAATCGGCGCCTCGTGCGTTCAGACAAGGTTCAGGTGGCCAATTCCATCTAACGGTGGGCGAATAGGCCAAGCGAAGAGGGAAGAGAAAACCCCATGCCTCAAACCATCGCCAAGACAAGGGTCCGACTTGCCGCCTTGGCGGCGATCGCGGCCAGCGTGGTCCTTTCGGCGCCCGTGGTCAGGGCCCAGCCGGCCGGCCAGAGCAGCAACAGCCAGTGCTTCTGGAGGCGCGACATCTACGGGTTCATGGCGCCGGACGACCGCACGGTCTATCTTCGTGTCGGCGTGAGCGCCATCTACCGGCTCGACCTGCTGGTCGACTGCACCAGCCTGACCCACCGTCAGGGGATCGGGCTGGAATCGATCCCGGGGAGCGATCGGCAGATCTACAGCCCCGTGCAGGCGACGATCGTCTACGACGACGTTGGCATCCGCAACCGCTGCCCGGTCAGAGCCATACACAAGCTGACCCCGGCCGAGGTCGCCGCCCTTCCCAAGCGCGATTTGCCCTGACCCTAACGCAAAGGCAGGCTTGCGCCGCGGCGCCGGCCCTGGTCGGATAGGCCAAACCATCAGACCGGACAGGCGCCTCCATGCTCAAGGTTCACCACCTCAACAATTCCCGCTCCCAGCGCATCCTCTGGCTCCTGGAGGAGTTGGGGCTGGACTACGAGATTGTCCCCTATCAGCGCGACGCGACCACAAACCTGGCGCCGCCGGAACTGAAGGCGGTGCATCCACTGGGCAAGTCGCCGGTGATCGAGGACGGCGCGATCAGAATCGCCGAGTCCGGGGCCATCGTCGAATACGTCGTCGAGCGCCATGGCGGTGGGAAGCTGCGGCCCGATCCCAAGTCCGACGCCCACGTCGCCTATAACGAGTGGCTGCACTATGCCGAGGGCTCGGCCATGCTGCCCTTGATGCTCAACCTCTATGTCATGCGCCTTGGCGAAGCGGCCGCGCCGCTGCAGCCGCGCATCGAGAGCGAGATCGCCAACAATCTGGCCTATATTTCCGGAGCGCTGGGCGATCGCGACTATCTGATGGGCGAGTTCACCGGCGCCGACGTCCAGGTCAGCTTCGTGATGGAGGTCGCCCGCGCCTTCGGCAAGCTGGCCGCCTATCCGAACCTCACCGCCTATCTTGCCCGCCTGCACGGCCGCGCGGCGTTCAAGCGCTCACTGGAAATGGGCGGCGCCTACAACCTGGCAGGTTAGCCACGCGTTCGAGCCTAGACGGCCTCGTCCAGAACGCTGTCCAGGCCCTGTTCGCGGACCTTGCGGTAGAGGGTGGAGCGGCCGATGCCGAGGCGGCGGGCCACCTCGCTCATGTGGCCCGAATAGATCTCGATGGCCAGCTGGATCAGGTCGCGCTCGATGTCTTCCAGCGTACGCAGATGGCCGCGTTCGTCGAGGATGCGCACGGGCGAATCCGTCGGCAGATCGTCCATCAACTCCTGGGCGCTCGGCGTGGCCGAGGCGGCGTGGGCCTCGGGCGCGGGGGCGTTCAGGCCGGAGATGGCCGGGAAGTCGTAGGGCTGCAGATAGGGTGAGTCGGAGAGCACGATGGCGCGATAGACCGCGTTTTCCAGCTGGCGCACATTGCCGGGCCATTCGTGCGCCCGCAGCAGCGCCATGGTCTCCGCCGTCGCGCCCTGCACCCGCTTGCCCTCTTCGACATTGAAGCGGCGGATGAAGTGCTCGGTCAGGGCCGGGATGTCTTCGGGCCGTTCGCGCAGAGGCGGCAGCTCGATGGGGAAGATGTTCAGCCGGTAATAGAGGTCCTCGCGGAACCGCCCCTCGGCCACCTGCCGGGCCAGGTCGCGGTTGGTCGCCGAGATGATGCGCACATCGACGCGCTGGGAGCGCTTGGAGCCGATCGGATCGATCTCGCTCTCCTGCAGCGCCCGCAGCAGCTTGACCTGCATGTCCAGCGGCAGCTCGCCGATCTCGTCGAGGAAGAGGACCCCGCCATTGGCCTCCTGGAACTTGCCGAGATGCTTGTCGGTGGCGCCGGTGAAGCTGCCCTTTTCGTGGCCAAAGAGAATGGATTCCACCAGGTTTTCCGGAATGGCGCCACAGTTGACGGTGACCATCGGCTTGCCCGCCCGGTCAGAGCCGCCATGCACGGCGCGGGCGATCTGCTCCTTGCCGACGCCGCTCTCGCCCAGCAAAAGGATGGGAATCTGCGACCTGGCCGCCCGCTCGCCCAGCCGCAGGACCGCCTGCATGGCCGGCGAGGCGCCGATCAGCTCGGAAAAGGTTATGCGGCCGCCGGCGCGCTTCTTCAGCCGGTCGACCTCGCCCTTCAGGTCACCCATCTGCAGGGCGTTGCGGATCGAGACCATGATCCGCTCGGGCGAGGCCGGCTTGACGAAGAAGTCCTGCGCCCCGGCCTGCATGGCCCGAACCACCGTGTCGATGCCGCCGGTCGCGGTCAGCACCACCACCGGCTGGTCGAAGCCGCGCGAACGCAGCTCCTTCAGGGTTTCGAGCCCACCAAGGCCCGGCATGTTCAGGTCGAGCAGGATGGCGTCGGCCGTCCCGCCGCCGACCAGCCGGTCGATTGCCTGTTCGCCGGTCTCGGCATGGGCCACGGCCAGGCCCTCACGCTCCAGCACGGCCTGGATCAACCGGCGCTGGGTCGGATCGTCATCGACGACAAGAACCGTCTTGGCCATGCAAACACTCGTCAACCGTGGACTCGCCGACCTCCAGTGAGGCCGGCTGACTATCCGGCCCTTGTAAGACGCCCAGGTAAAGGCCGGGTTTCGCAGACCTTGGCCGAAGGTTAACGACCTTGTGTCGCGGCGCTTTCGTTTGCGAGCCGGCGAAGGCCGGGCCATAGGTTTGCCATGACCCTTCACGCCAAAACGGAAGCCGCCGGCGAAGCCCTGCCCGAATGGCGGCTCGACGATCTGT
>DASQSO010000430.1:0-3210 GCA_035642335.1 Caulobacteraceae bacterium | reverse complement strand
GCGCGGCGCCGTCGCTCATGCGCGGCGGGCGCACGGCGCCTACACCACCGCGCTCGAGGCTTCGATGAAGGCGGAGATCGGAGAGGCCCTCGGCGCGGCCTCGCCCGCCGCCGCGCGCCGAGCCGAGGTCTTCACTGAGCGGATCGTCGGCAGGCGGCGGGTCTATCATCAACAGCCGCTGCAATTTCACTATCCCGGCCTGCCCGAGGTTGAGTTCCACGATCGCGCGGACTTCCCCTGGCTCGCCGAGTTGGAGGCCGCCACGGACGACATCCGCGCCGAGCTGATCGAGATTCTGCGCGAGGACGGCGACGACCTGCAGCCCTACGTGAACTATCCGGAGGGCGCGCCGCTCGACCAGTGGGCGGAACTCAACCGCTCGCCGCGCTGGGGCGCCTTCCACCTTTATTTCGACGGCCGGCTGGTGAGCTGGAACGCCAAACGCGCGCCGAAGACCATGGCGGCGTTGGCCAGGCTGCCGCGGCCCTTCGTGCCCGGCCGCTCGCCGGCGGCGATGTTCTCGGTGCTGGAGCCGAGGACCCGGATTCCGCCGCACACCGGCGTCGCCAATACCCGGCTGGTGGTTCACCTGCCGCTGATCGTGCCGGAGGGCTGCGGCTTTCGCGTCGGCGCCGAGCCCCGGGCCTGGCGCGAGGGCGAGGCCTGGGTGTTCGACGACACCATCGAGCACGAAGCCTGGAACGACAGCGACCAGCGGCGCGCCATCCTGATCTGCGATGTCTGGAACCCGCGCCTCGGCGAAGACGAGCGGCGGACGATCACCGACCTGATCGCGGCGATGGACCGGTTCAACGGCTCGGGCCCGGCGGGAGGCCAGCTCTAGCGTGGCCGACGCCGTCATTGACCCGGCCGCCGCCCAGTAGGCCAGCGGCCCGCCTCTATCCAGATCGCTTCCGTTGGTTGGGTTTCGAACACCTCATCGCCTCGCCGGGCGACGGGCTCTCGGCCGCGCTGCACCATCTGCACGGCGGGCGCCCGAGGCCGACCTCGCGGCCACGTTGAAGAACCCGCTGTTCAGCCGCTACTCCAAGGGCCCCGAGCACGCCTACGACGCCAATCTCAGGCGCCAGATGCTCGACCAGGCCTTCGGCGAATATCGGGTCGAACTGGCCAAGGGCCGGGCTTGGCTCGACAGCGGCGCCCGCCAGGCGCCGGTTGTGGGCTAGGTTGTGGCAGTGGCCTGCGGACGTTGAACGCCGTGGCCGCGCCAGCCGGGAACAAAGGCCAACTTGCCCCAGGCTCGTCCTCCGGTTATTGGCCCGACACTGACTTAACCAGGACACGGGCATGTATGATCATCGCGCTGAATTCGAGGGCTGCCGGCGCAAAACGCCCCGCCCGCCCGCCCGCGCCGCGTGACCTGAGGCGGCATGGCTGTCCCGATCAGAGTCCACGCGATCATCTATTCCTGGCCGGCCGTGCACCGGAAGGCTTTTGAAATCGCCCAAAAGATCGCGCCGCACGTTCACAGAGCGTCCGTCGTGGCCTGCAGCGACACTCCGGTGCGGCACGACGCCGGCATCGAAGTCTTCATGCTGGACAACAGCTGCTACTTCGGCCGCCAGTTTGAAAAGACGATCGAGGTCTTCGACGGTGACGTGCTGTTGCAGATCGCCGCCGATACGACGACGGAAGACTGGGGCGCCGTGGCGCGCCAGTGCCAGATGCGATTCCAATCAGTTCCAAACTTGGCCGTCTGGTCGCCAGACATTGATGGAACGACGTGGCCGAACCACGACGTCACGCTCTACAACACCGACGATCCGAAGCTGATCGGCATCGTCCAGTCGGACTGCATCGTCTGGGCCCTTAGCCGCCCGCTGGTCGATTTCCTGCGCACGCTCGACTTTTCGAAGACGCCGCTCGGCTGGGGGATCGACTGGGCGGCGATCGCCCACGCCTATGCGAACGGCGGCCGGGTCCTGCGCGACCTGTCGATCCAGATCCATCACATCCTCGGCACCGGCTATAACCGCGAGGAGGCAGACCGGCAGCGGCACATCTTCCTCGCTACCCTGCCGGAGAACGATCGGATCCAGCTGTACATGATGTACGGCGTGGTCGACGCCCGCCGCCGCTGAGTCGGTGGCGATGAAGCTCAGCTTCCTGACGCACGGTTTCGCCGCCTGGGGCGGCGGCGTCGATTTCATCAAACTCCTCACCAGCAGCGTCGCCGCGGCGCCGAAATCGGAGGCGGTCCAGAAACAGATCATCCTGCCGTCGGCGGACGATGGTGGACAGGTGGAGGCCTACTTCAGGAACTACTTTTCCGACTTGGACTCCGCCTTCGAACTCACCGTCGCCGGCCCGACCTATATCGACCAACTCAGGGCCTCAATGGACTATGGCGCCGATGTCGTGCTGCCCTTCATGTACCTGCCACCCATCGAGTTCGACAAGATCGGGCCGCCCTGGATCGGCTATCTTTTCGACTTCCAGCATCGCTACTATCCGCATTTCTTCACGGAGTCGGATCGGCGTTCGCGCGACTACGAAGCCGCGTGGATGCTCCATCGGCCTAAACACATCATATCGAACGGGCAGGCCGTCATAGACGACGCTGTCCGCTTCTTCGGCGAGTTCCCCGCCGAAATGCACGTGTTGCCCTTCTGCCCATCGGCCCAGCCCGGCTGGCTGGAGAGCGATGAGGACGTGCGCGCCAAGTATGGGCTGGATCGACCCTACTTCATGGTCTCCAACCAGTTTTGGATTCACAAGGACCACGCGACGGCATTCCGAGCCTTCGCGCATTTTGTTCAGGGCGGCGGCGACGCTTTGCTGGTCTGCACTGGCGATACCTCGGACTATCGGTTTCCGGATTATTTCGGGCAATTGAAGGTGCTGCTTGCTCAACTAAGAATTGAGTCACGCGTCCGTATCCTCGGACGGATTCCCAAACTGGACCAAGTCAACCTGATCAAGACCGCGCTGGCGATGGTGCAACCGACCCTGTTCGAGGGCGGTCCAGGCGGGGGCGCAGCCTATGATGCGGTCGCGGTCGGCGTGCCGGTGATCGCCTCGGACATCCCGATCAACCGCGAGATGGATGTTGGTGAAGTAGCCTACTTCGCCGCCGGGAATGCCGAAGCGCTCTCGGCAGAGATGTTTGCCCGGTTCGGAGCGCCCCATGTGAGGCCGGACAGTGACAGCTTGCGGGAACAGGGGTTCGGGCGCCGGCGCCGAGTCGGA
>DASQSO010000429.1:0-8171 GCA_035642335.1 Caulobacteraceae bacterium | reverse complement strand
CCGATCCGCTGGGCCTTTCGCCAGGCGCGGCCGTCAAGGTGATGGCGGACGACTACGGCCGCGACCCCATCGCCGGTGTGCTAGTCGCCGCCAACCCCGGCCGCGTGGTGATCGCGCGGGAAGATCCGGGACTCGGTAATTTGCAGATCCACTTCCCGAGGGCGGGGTATTTTGTGATCCCGGCTTAGACTCTCACAAGTTGACCAGTTGTATGTTCAATTGTATATACACCTGATATTTCGAAGGCGCGAAGGCGACTGATGACAGCCTTCGAGTGGGACGAGCGCAAGGCTGAGGTCAACCGACAGAAGCACGGCATAGGTTTCAACGACGCGGCTGCGGCTTGGCTTGGGATGCGACTGACGAAACCGAGCCTTCATCCCGAAGAGGCGAGGTTTGTATCGCTGTGCATGACCAACGGTCGGCTGATCGCCGTGGTTTGGACGCAACGAGGCGATGCGGTCAGGCTGATCTCGGCCCGGATTGCGAGGAGCGATGAGCGAAAACAATACGATCAGGCGATCCGCCGATCAGTTGAAGACAGGTGACTCCGACTGGAAACGGGTCGAAGCGCTTAGCGACGCGCAGATCGAAGCCGCCATTTCTGGCGATCCGGATGCGGCTCCGCTTCTGGACGACGCGTGGTTTCGCGGCGCGGAACTGGTGACGCCGGCCAAGGTCCCCACGTCCATTCGGGTCGACAGCGATGTAAGAGACTGGTTCCGAAGCCGCGGTCGGGGTTGGCAGACCCGGATGAACGCCGTCCTGCGCGCCTATGCCAGGGCGCATGGCGGGGTGAAGTAAGGGTCCCAGCTCCCCGCCGGCGCTTGCGGCGGCGGTCGAACACCCCCTATGCTGGACGCTCCAACCCCGCAGGAGGCCTCGATGGAACGCGCGACGAAATCCGACTTCGTCCCCGCAACCCGTTTCTCGATGGTCTCCCATGCCTGCCTTCATCACCTTCGACTCCGTCACCTACCGCGCCCCTGACGGCCGCGCGCTCATCGACAACCTGACGCTCGCCTTCGGGCGCGAACGGAGCGGCCTGGTCGGTCGCAACGGTGTCGGCAAGACGAGTCTGCTGCGCCTCATTGTCGGCGATCTGGCGCCAACGCACGGCGCGGTCAGCGTCACCGGCCGCGTCGCTCACCTGCGCCAGATGCCGCTGCTGGCCGGCGGGGCTCAGATCACCGACGTCATCGGCGCCCGCGAAGGGCTGGATCGCTTGGCGCGGCTGGAGCGCGGGGAGGGGGTCGATGGAGATCTCGAGGCGGCCGACTGGCTGCTGCCGCAGCGTATCGAAGAGGCGCTCGAGGCGACCGGCCTTGGCGGGCTCGATCTGACGCGCCCGGGCGCCTCGCTCAGCGGCGGCGAGGCGACGCGGGCGGCCTTGGCGGCGATGCTGATCGAGCAGCCGGATGTGCTGCTGCTCGACGAGCCGACCAACAATCTGGATACGGCTGGCCGGGCCGCCATCGTCGAGCTGTTGGCCGGCTGGAAGGGCGGGGCGATCGTGATCAGCCACGACCGTGCGCTGCTGCGTCAGATGGACCGCGTGGTCGAGCTGACCGGACGGGGCGCCAACGTCTATGGCGGCAACTACGACCTCTACGCCGAGCGGAAGGCGGCCGAGGCCGCCGCCGCCGCCCAGGCGCTGGACGCCGCTGAGCAGGCGCTGGGGAAGGTGAAACATGAGATCCAATCGGCGCGCGAGCAGAAGTTCAAGCGTGACGCACGGGGTCGGCAAAAGGCCGCCAAGGGCGGGCAGCCGCGCATCGTGTTGGGGGCCATGAAGCAGAAGGCCGAGGACTCCGGCGGCAAGCTTACCCGCCTCGCCGAGCGCCTTCGCGTCGAGGCCGAGCGCGATCTGGCGGACGCCGACGCCCGTATTGAACGCTTCCGTCGCCTCGCCTTCGAGCTGCCGCCCTCGGGCCTACCCGCCAGCAAGCAGGTGCTGGCCTTCGAGGATGTCAGCTTCGCCTGGCCGAGCGGCCGCCGTATACTTCACGGTCTTTCGTTCCGCATGGTCGGACCGGAGCGGCTGGCCGTGACCGGGCCGAACGGGTCCGGGAAGACGACGCTGCTGGGGCTCGCCATCGGGACGATCCGGCCCGACAGCGGCCGCGTCGCCCGCGGCGTCGTCGCCGAGGTGCTCGATCAGCGCGTCAGCCTGCTCGCCGATGACGAGACGTTGGTGGAGAACTTCCGCCGCCTCAATCCCGACTCGAACGACAACGACGCCCACGCCGGCATGGCGCGCTTCCTGTTCCGCAATGTCACGGCCGAGAAGCCGGCCGGAACCTTAAGCGGCGGCGAGCGCCTGCGCGCCGGCCTGGCCTGCGTGCTGATGCGGCCGCGTCCGCCGCAGCTGATCGTGCTGGATGAGCCGACCAACCACCTAGACCTGGATTCGATCGCCGCCATCGAGGCGGCGCTGGCGGCCTATGACGGGGCGCTGCTGGTGGTCAGCCACGATCGCGACTTCCTGGCAGCGGCCGGAATCGACCGATGGTTCGAGCTGGGCGGCTAGGCCCGCCGGACGGCCTGCACGAGGAGATCGAGACCCCCGCCGCGGTCAGTTGGCCGGGCCTGAACAGCATGCGGCTGCGACCTAATCGCCGCCTCGCTGCGGCTTTATTTTACAGGCGCCACGAATTGGTATAAGCGGGCCGCTGAGTTTGGGGAGTAGGGTTGAAAACGTGGAAACGTCAATGAAGGCGACCGCGATTTTGGTTGAGAGCCGAGAGTATCGTCCTTCCGAGGATGAATCTTTTATGAATGAGCGGCAGCTTGAGTATTTCCGTCAGAAGCTGCTCAGCTGGAAAGAAGATATCCTTCGGGAATCAAGGGAAACGCTCTCGCATTTACAAACCGAGACGGAAAATCATCCCGATATCGCCGATCGAGCCTCTTCGGAAACAGATCGGTCGCTGGAACTTCGCACGCGAGACCGTCAGCGCAAGCTGATCGCCAAGATCGACGAGGCGCTGCAACGGATCGAGGAAGGCAATTACGGCTATTGCGAGGAGACCGGCGAACCCATCGGCATCGCCCGGCTGGACGCCCGGCCCATCGCCACCTTGAGTCTCGAAGCGCAGGAACGCCACGAGCGCCGCGAGCGGGTGCATCGGGACGAATAAGCTCGGCCGCCACCCAGGTGGGCTTACCTTGGCGGCGAAATATCCTAGTGTCCCGAGTCCGAAGTTCGCCATCGTTTGTGGCAAGCGCCGAGCGAACTTCGGACTCGATAAGGACACTAGCAAGACCATGATTCTATTGTGGTTTACGAATTTGAAGTTCGCCACAGAGCCTGCCCCAACAAAGGGCGAACTTCAAATTCACCACACTAGAAGCCGCCCATGACCGATCGTCTCATCATCGCCGCGGTGCAGGCCAACCCCACCGTGGGCGCCATTGACGCCAACGAGGCGCTGGCCGCGGAACGTCTGGCCCAGGCCACGGCCGCCGGCGCGGACCTGGCGTTGTTCTCCGAACTCTTCCTCATCGGCTATCCGCCCGAGGACCTGGCGCTGAAGCCCGCCGCCGTCGCCGCCTGCCGCGCGGCGCTTGAGCGGCTGGCGCTGAAGACCAGGAGCGGTTGCGCGGCGCTGATCGGCCTGCCGTGGCCGAGCGGCGAGGGACGGGGGCCGCACAACGCCGTGGCGCTGATCACCGATGGCGAGATCAAGGACATCACCTTCAAGGTCGACCTGCCCAACTACGGCGTCTTCGACGAAAAGCGGGTGTTCACGCCGGGTCATGGCCCGAGAGCGTTCGAATTTCGCGGGGTGAAGATCGGGGTCCCGGTCTGCGAGGACGCCTGGGGGCCGGTTCCCTGCGCGGCGCTGCTGGAGCAGGGGGCGGAGCTTCTGTTGATCCCGAACGGCTCTCCCTATCGCCGCACGGCCGAGGACGAGCGGCTGGCCATCGCCGGCGCCCGGACCGCCGAGAGCGGCGTTCCGCTGATCTATGTCAACCAGGTCGGCGGCCAGGACGAACTGGTATTCGACGGCGCTTCCTTCGCCCTGCGGGCTGATGGCGCGCCGTGCATGAGCCTGCCGATGTTCGAGGAGGCGCTGGGCTTGATGACCTGGGAGCGCGCTGGCAACGTCTGGCGCTGCGTCGAGGCGCCGGTGACCACCTGGCCGGAGGGACCGGAGGAGATCTACCGGGCCATGGTGCTTGGCTTGCGGGACTACGTCAATAAATCAGGATTTCCGTCGGTTATCATTGGGCTTTCCGGCGGTATAGATTCGGCGATCACCGCTGTTGTCGCCGCCGACGCCCTCGGGCCAGACCGGGTTTCCCTGGTCATGCTGCCTTCGCGCTACACCAGCCGCGAGAGCTTTGAGGACGCCGAGGGCTGCGCCGCCGCGCTCGGCGCCGCCTACCGGATCATCCCGATCGAGCCCGGCGTCGGGGCGCTTGACCAGATGCTGGCCGAGGCCTTCGCTGGCCGCAAGGCCGACACCACCGAGGAGAACATCCAGGCGCGTCTGCGCGGCGTCACGTTGATGGCCCTGTCCAATAAGACCGGCGGCCTTTTGCTGACCACCGGCAACAAATCGGAGATGGCCGTTGGCTACGCCACCCTCTACGGCGATATGTGCGGTGGCTACAACGTCCTGAAGGACATCTACAAGACCGACGTCTTCGCCGTCTCGGCCTGGCGCAATAGCCACCGGCCCTTTCCGCATTCGGCCGAGCATCCGATCCCCGATCGCATCCTGACCAAGCCGCCCAGCGCCGAACTGCGCGACAACCAGACCGACCAGGACAGCCTGCCGCCCTATGCCGACCTGGACGGCATCCTGCACGGCCTGGTCGAGGAGGAGGCGACCCTCGACGAGATCGTCGCCCGCGGCTACGCGCCGGAGGTGGTCGAACGCATCCAGCGCCTGCTCTACATCTCCGAATACAAACGCCGCCAGGCGCCGCCCGGCGTCAAGATCGGCGGTAAGGCCTTTGGCCGCGACCGGCGCTATCCGATCGTGAACGGGTTCAGGGACCGCGTCGGCGGGTTCGGGAAGACCTAGGCTGTCGCCGACCGGAGGGGCGCTTGGTTATCCAAAATCCGCTCATCCCCGCGAGAGCGGGGCCCAGGATTATTATTCTGTGCGCCCATCGCCGCCGCGAGGCCGGAGCTTCGCCGCAAAGCCCGCCGAGGGGCCGCGCTGACCTTGTTCTCTTCTTGGCGTGCTTGGCGTCCTTCGCGGTGACAAAACCGGGTCCCCGCTCTCGCGGGAATGAGCAGATGAGAAACGGTTCCCGACGCCCCGCGCGGCCCCGGGGTGTGACCGCGCCTGGCTAAATCCTGATCCACTTCAGCGCCTCGGCGCCGTCCCAGACCATGTGAGCGGCGACGAACAGCACGACCGCCAGGCCGACATAACCGACCCACGGCCAGCGGTTAAGCAGCCTGACCACCCCCGTGGCGGCGAACCCGGTCAGCGCGACCGACAGGGTGAGGCCGGCGAACAGCACCCACTGCGGCTGATCGCGGGCCACGCCGGCCACCGCCAGGACATTGTCCAGCGACGTCGACATGTCGGCGACGAAGATCAGGGTGAGCGCTTTCAATAGCGCCTTCCGCTCGGGCGGCCGGTCGGCCGGGACGCCGTGCTTGCGCCCATGCGTGCGCAGGTCGCGCCACATCTGCAAACCGACCAGGGCCAGGAGCAGCCCGCCGCCCAGCACCAGCCCGCCGCCCCCCGCCTTCAGCAGTCTGACCGCGAAAACCGCCAGAACGCACAGCAGCACCACCGCGCCCGACAGCCCCAGCAGGATGGCCAGGTGGCGTTGGCGGCGAGGCAGCCCGGACGCGGCCATGCCGACCGCCACGGCGTTGTCGCTGGCCAAGGTGACGTCGATCAGCACGATCTGGATGAAGGCGCCAAGCAGGCCGCCCGCAAGGATGCTGTGCACGTGGCTAGTCAGCTCCGCCATGCAGGTCGGTGTGCCGCGAAGCTGGATGGGAGGCAAGGGCGCTTCAACGACGCCGTCACGTTGGACACGCCGAGTCGATCGGGTGGCCTGCCTCCTTAATAGGTGTACTCGTCCTTCGGCGTGCTGATCACCGCTGGCGTATTGTCGCCGATCACCGTTGCCCGCGGGCGACGCTTGGGCCGACCGCCGGCCATCGAGCCGCGGGCAGCGGCGATAACGATGATGGCGATCGCCAGGACGGCGAGGGCGGCCAACGTCTTGCCCTCGGGCTTGGACAGCCAGTCGGGCGCCCCGCCCACATTGGCCGGCGTATCGCTCGATGCAGCGGCGGCCGATGCGGCGGCGACGCTGGAGTCCGATCGGGAAATGGCGCTGGAAGCCGCGACGTCGGACTCAGCCGCCGCCGCGGCCATGCCGTGATGGCGGTAGACCGGGCCCGGATGGCGCGCCATCCAGCGATGGTGATCTCGAGTCTCGACGGCGGGGGTCGGGACCTGGTCCATGTGGTCGTAACGGTCGCCGTAGACGTGATGGCGCTGGTCAGGCGTCATGTCTTCCGGATTGGCGATCGGCTGCATGGGGGTGAATTGCGGGCCGGCCTCGGCGTCGGCGTCCGGCGCGGTCTGGCCGCTCGGGGCGGCTGCGCTCTCGTGGTCCGGGCCGCCAAGCAAGTCGGGCGACTGGGTCGGCGGCGTCGTCGTTGCCATCGGCGGCGGCGGGGTCTGCTCGGGGCTCGGAGCGCCGCAGGCGCTCAGCGCCAGAAGGCCCAGCGCCGCCAGGCTCATGGCCGCGATCGGCAAATACTTCTTCGACATTGCTTCCCCACCAGGCGACAGCCAAGCAGCGTGCGAGCCAGCAGAACACTCTGCATTAGGGAATCAATAACCATAACGCCGCAACGGGAACCGCTTTCCCGTGACGCGCGAGTAGGCCGGATCTAGCGGCCAGCCGGATCGGCGTGGTTTCGCGACGCCTCATAGAGGGCGATGGCCGCCGCCGCCGAGACATTCAGACTCTCGAAATCGCCCGGCATGGGGATACGGCCGAGGGCGTCGCAGTGCTCGGCCACCAGCCGGCGCAGGCCATCGCCCTCTGAGCCCATGACCAGGACCACCGGGCGCTGGTCGAGCACGGCGGCCAAAGGCTCGGCTGCCACCGCGTCCAGCCCGACGGCGCGCCAGCCGAGGTCGGCCAGCTCTTCAAGCGCCCGCGACAGGTTGGTGACCCGAGCGTGCGGCAGAATCTCGATGGCGCCGGCCGCGGCCTTGGCCAGGGCGCCGGCCAGGGCGGGGGCGTGGCGATCCTGCAGCACCACGCCGCGCGCGCCGAAGGCGGCGGCCGAACGGAAGATGGCCCCGACATTCTGCGGATCGGTCAGCTGGTCGAGCATCAGGATGACGCCGACGGCTGGTTCGGCCATGACCTCCAGAACCACCGGCTCCAGCGGCAGGGCCTTCAGCGCTACGCCCTGGTGGGCGGCGAAGGGCGGCAATTCGCGCGCGATCTGCGCCGGCGGCAGGATTTCCAGCATCTCCGCGCCAAGATGCCGGCCTTGCAGTTCGCGCGCCCGCTCCGGCGTCGCCAGCAGCCGCAGCGGCGCCTCGCGGGCCGGATTTTCCAGCGCCGCGGCGACCGCGTGCCAGCCCCACAGCCAGACCGAGCCGTCCTTGTCCGCGCGCGCCCTGGCCGGTCCGCGACCGGCGTTCAGGGCGGGCGAAAAACCGCGCTCTCGCCTGCGTTTGCGGTCGTTGCGTTCGGGGGAAGACGACACTATAAGACGCGCTCCGTTTTCGGGCCTTGGATCTCAAGGCGCGCGCGGGGGAATGTCCCGAGCGGCAAAGGGGGCGGACTGTAAATCCGCTGGCGTACGCCTTCGCAGGTTCGAGTCCTGCTTCCCCCACCACGCGAGCCGATCCGATCCGAAGCGTGAACGAAGGAGATCAACCGGCCGCCCGCCGTTGTTGGCGGGTATAGCACAATGGTAGTGCAGCAGCCTTCCAAGCTGAGGATGCGGGTTCGATTCCCGCTACCCGCTCCATACTCTTCAGACACACCAACGAAAGCCGCCCTCTCAAGGAAAGACCATGGCCAAGGAAAAGTTCAACCGCAACAAGCCGCACTGCAACATTGGCACGATTGGTCACGTTGACCATGGCAAGACGACGTTGACGGCGGCGATCACGATGGTGCTGGCGAAGAGCGGCGGGGCGACGGCGAAGTCGTAT
>DASQSO010000428.1:0-2062 GCA_035642335.1 Caulobacteraceae bacterium | reverse complement strand
GCCCGCGCATCTCGCCGCCTGAAGAGGTTATCGCCGCGGACCTACGCGAACGTCATGGGGAGAGCGTCCTGCGCATCGAGGTCCGGGCCGGGCCCGGCGACGGGGTTCGTGTGCTCGCCGTCCTCGACCTTGGGCCGGACGCCTTGGCGGCCGAAGCGGAGCGCCAGAGGTCGCGAGACGGCGGCGTGCAAGCGGAGGTCATTGACCGGGCGACCTGGCTCGCCCTTCGCCGCCTCGTCAGTTCAGGGATCATGGGCGTGGTCGGCGGGGCGCCGCGCGTTCTTCACACGGCGGCTGAGTTCGCCAGCGACACCCCTCCCGGTGACGCATCGACCGCTCAGGCGGCCGAATGGCGCGGCGAGGCCGAGCGCACGGTCAGGATGGCGGGCGTACTCGCCGCGGGCGGGTTTCCTGAAGAGGTTCCGCCTTTGCTTGCGAAAGCGCTCCGCCACATCGTCGCGGCGCGCCAGCTCGCGACGGGCGAAGGGCCGGCCGATCCTTTGCTGAGCGACCCCGAGCAGATCCGCGCTTTTGTGGGATCGAGCCTCCCGACCACCAACGTCGAGGCCCTGCTCCAGGCCCTGCGGCTGGGGGCTGGCGCCCCGACGGTCACGGACGCAGCCGATCTCGCCCGGACGGTTGACCGATTGATCACGGCCCTATGGCCGGACCCGACTCCCACCGCCGTCGACCGAGCGACCTCGCGGGACGCCCTGGTGGCCTGAGGCCGGCGTGGGCTTCCGCGCGGCGACGTGCCCAGACGATTGCGCAGGGCGGGCGAGACCGGGACCCGCGCGAACCGGGTCGTCGCTGGCGGCGTCTTCCCGCCAGCTACCTGCGTCAGGACCGCCGCGACTTGCCAGGCCGAGCCCTGAAGAGCAGTCTCCGCCCAACGCGACGCCTTGGGGCCCTGTGCGCCCCTCCGATCGGCGCTTGGAGACCGACCATGACGACCACCCCCTCATCGGGACCGGCGCAGCGTTTCGTGACTGACTGGTCCCCTTCCACCTATCTAAAGTTCGAGGACGAGCGGACCCGCCCCGCGCGCGATCTGCTGGCCCAGGTTCCGCTGGCGCGGGTCAGCAAGGCGGTCGATGTCGGCTGCGGGCCGGGTAACTCGACCGAGTTGATCGCTGAGCGGTTTCCAGACGCTGATATCCTCGGCCTCGACACCTCGCCGGCCATGCTCGACGAGGCCCGCAAACGCCTGCCGCGGCTGCGCTTCGAACGTGCCGACGCCAATGTCTGGACGCCGGACGCCGACGTCGGCCTGGTCTATGCCAACGCCGCCTATCAGTGGATTCCGCGCCACCTCGAACAGCTGCCGCGGGTGCTGCGGGCGCTGCGGCCGGGCGCCGTCCTGGCCGTGCAGATGCCGGACAATCTCACCGAGCCCACCCATCGCCTGATGCGGGAGGTCGCCGGCGCCGAGCCTTGGGCCGAGCGGCTGAAGGACGCGGCGCGCGATCCGCTGCCGCCGCCACGCGCCTACTACGAGGCCCTGAAGCCCCACGCCGCGCGGCTGGATATCTGGCACACCATCTATAACCACCGCCTGGCCGACGCGGCCGCCATTGTCGAGTTCGTCCGCGGCACCGGCCTCAGGCCGTTCATCGATCCGTTGCCCGACAATGAGCGCCAGGCCTTCCTCGCCGCCTATACGGCCAAGATCGCCGCCGCCTACCCGCCCCTCACCGACGGCTCGGTCCTGCTGAGGTTTCCCCGGCTGTTCCTGCTCGCTCAACGCTGAGTTGGGCGGCGATGGCGCAATCGCCGCATCCAAGGTGGCAGGGCCAGGCGGGAGAACGAGTTCGGCCGGCCCGAGCCCGTAGCGGTGGGCGGTAAGATTGCGACCATTTTGCCACACCGATCACGCTTTCCGTCCGCGACCCCCAGCCAACCGTGGATGCAAGCTGTTGATCTTCAACATTCCTTCGCCTAAACGCCGCCTGGGCGAGGGACAACCGATTGAAGGTGGTCCTCGTCGTCACTACCTCTGACAACCTTAGCGAACGTCGATCGGCGACCGTGGCCGCCGCGATGGCTTGCAAAGCAGGGGATC
>DASQSO010000427.1:0-9773 GCA_035642335.1 Caulobacteraceae bacterium | reverse complement strand
GGCATCAGGTCGGGGGTGAACTGGATACGGCCAAAATCGAGGTTGACCGTGCGCGCGAAGCACTGCGCCAAAAAGGTCTTGGCCGTGCCGGGGGGGCCTTCGAGCAGGATGTGGCCGCCGGCGAAGAGCGCGGTCAGCATCAGGTCGACCGTCTCCGTCTGACCGATGATCGCCTTGGCCATCTCGCCGCGGATATTGGCGGCCAGCCCCCCCACCTCAGCGACGTTCACGGGTCATCTCCACTCTCCATTGATAGAGCCGCTGGGCGAAACGGGTGAGGCCGTCGCGATCCTTGACCGCCGCGCCCTCGGCCGCCAGCGCCGAGAAGCAGCCGGCATCGGTTCGCTCACCGAGCCGGTTCAGATAGGCGTCCAGTTCGGCGCCGCTCAACCTGGTCGCGCCCAGCGCCTTGGTGACAGCGCCGCGGCTGAGATCGAGGTAGCCGCCGGCCATGCTCGGCTCGCGCCTGGCCATGCGGATCAGCCCCGCCGAGTTCTCGGCGAGCGCCAGCTTGCCGAGCGCCAGCGCCTGGCCGCTTTGCCGCGGCGCGCCAAAGCGGCTGGCTGCGTGCAGCGCCATCAGCAGGGCGGCGGCGAGCAGGCAAAGGGTCGCGCCGAGGAACGGCGGCTCGAAGGCGAGCTTGAGCAGGCTTTGCGAGTGCTTGACCCCGTCCAGGGTGACGTCGAACACGATCGGCCCGTCGCCTTGACGGAGCGCCAGCAAGAGATCGGTCCCGGCCTTGGCCGTGACCAGGCTGCCCAGACCCTGGGTGTTGAGCAGATCCGGATCGGAGAGGACATAGAGGCGTGCATCCGCCGTACGGACCAGCAAGGCGGCCCCGGCCTGGTCGGTGAGCACCGTGGTCATGCCGGGCGCGGCCAGGGTCTGCAGATGGTCGATCGGTCCGGTTGGGACCGGCTGCCGGCCTGGATCTTCGACCTGGGTCAATTGCACCGGCGCGGCGCCCGTTCGTCGCGCGACGGTTGCGCTGACCCGCCTGGCGAGCAAGGCCTCCAGGGTCTTGTGATCGATCAGGCCGGCGCTTTTGACCCAGCCGGAATTCAACGGGTCCGGCAGGGTCTCCCATTTCGGCAGCACGATCAGGGTCGGACCCGAGGCGGTGGTGAAGTCGAACAGATCGCTCGGCTTGGTGGTTTCCTCGGGCGTCAGGACCAGCAGGCCCCAGTTGGGGCCGCGCTTGGCCGGCGGGTCGCGATTGATCAAGACCGGCGCGTTCTCCGCCTCAAGCAGCCTGACCATGCCGGCGAAACCGACGGCCGAGTGGGAGAGCACCTGGGCGCCGCCGTCATCGCCGCCCTTCAGGTCCGGCGCATAGGCCTGGAGCACGACATAGGCCGAAAAGGAAAAGACCCCGGCAAGCAACAGGACGAGCACCACCACGGGTCTGAAAACCCGCGTCTCCGTGGGGATCGCGACGACGGCGGCGGTCATGCCGGGGCGCCTGGCAGGGCGAAGGCCTCATAGGCGCGGCGACAGAAGGCGAAGTCGTCGGCCGCCAGCTCCGCGCCGCCGAAGACGTTGCGTTCCACCACCCGCGCGATCTCGCCGAAGGCTTGACGGGCGCGGTCCGGCAGGCGCCGATGAGCGGCTATGTCGCGGCTGGTCAGGGCCGGCCTGACCAGATTGGGCCAGCGTCCGTCGATATCCTCGATGCCGCGGAAGAGGATGAGGTGGGCCGCCTCGCCAAAGCGGCCCTCGGCGGCCAGCTGATCGGCCTCTTCCAAAAGCGTGCGGGCCCGGGCCTGCGTCGGCCGCCACTCGGGTTCGATGGTCGATTTCGGGCGGCGCCGGAGTCGCGGCAGACGCAGGCCCGCGAACTCGCGAAGCACGAAATAGAGAATAGACAGGACGCCGACGATCAGTCCGCCCCAGAAGACGTAGGGAAATATCGGCGCCAGTCTGGCCAGCAGTTCGAACAGCGGCTTCAGCCAATCCGGCGGTTTTGGTTGCTCATAGGCGGTCAAAGCGAACTGCAGATCTCCCCGGCGCATCAAGGCGTCATGGGCGCGGGAGAAGTCGGCCGCGCTCAGTCCCACGCCCTGGGTCGCACCGCCCGTCACCGACTCCGCCTCTCCCGATCCCGCCCCACAACTCCGGCTTGCCCTATATCGGCGCGAGCGCCAATGCGCCATCGCCGCGCGCCGTCGAACGCCTGTTACAAACCCCGCCTAAGGTCCTTCCTTGGGCGGAGGAACCTTAAGCACAATGCGACGTTTTTGGCCGACCCTGATCGCGGTCGTTGGCATCGGGGCAGCGATCGCGGCGGCGCTCTGGCTGCGCGAGACGACCCGCCCGCACAACGTGATCATCTTCGTCGCGGACGGCCTGCGTTCAGGCGTCGTGACGCCCGAGACCGCGCCCGACCTCGCCGCTGTGCGCGGCGAGGGCGTCGACTTCCAGAACAGCCACTCGCTCTTTCCTACCGTCACGACCCCGAACGCATCGGCGATCGCCACCGGACATCGGCTCGGCGACACGGGCGACTTCGGCAATTCGATCTATACCGGCCAACCGGCTCTGCCATCGGCATTCCTCAGCCTGGCCGCGACCTTCGAGGACGACGCGGTGATCGGCGACATGAACGGCCGCTACGGCGGAAACTATCTCGGCGAGACCAGCCTTCTGGCAGCCGCCCGGGCCAAGGGCTTCTCCACCGCCGCCATCGGCAAGCTCGGCCCAACCGCCATCCAGGACGTCACCTCGCGCGGCCAGGGCGGCAGCCTGATCATCGACGACAATACCGGCGGCCCGACCGGCTTTCCCCTGCCCGCCGATGTGGTCAACGCCATCAAGGCCGCCGGGCTCGACCCGACGACGCCGGACCGGGGGCTCAACGCCGACCCCGGCGACGACATCCGCCCAGGCGTGCGCGTCGCCAATGTCGTACAGCAGGACTGGCTCGTGAACGTGGCGACCAAGGTCCTGCTGCCCCGGTTCAAGGCCGCCCGCCGGCCGTTCGTGATGGTGTTCTGGTCTCTCGATCCCGACGGGACCCAGCACAATCAGGGCGACAGCCTGAACACCATCACGCCCGGCATCAATGGTCCGACCTCGATGGCGGCCATTCGCAACGCCTCCAACGACCTTGGCCGGCTGCGCCAGGCGCTGAAGGCGCTCGGCCTCGATAAGACCACTGACGTGGTGGTGACCGCCGACCACGGGTTCTCCACCGCGTCCAAGGCCAGCGCCACCAGCGCCGCGGCGAAGATGAGCTTCCGCGACGTGCCGACCGGCTTCCTGCCGCCGGGGTTCCTGGCCATCGATCTTTCGCGGACGCTGGGCCTGCCGCTCTACGATCCGAATGGGCTAAACGTCGAACTCAGCGACGGCTTTCACCCCAAGCACGGCGGCATGCTGGGCGCGGACCCGGCCCACCCCGAGGCGGTGATCGGCGCGAACGGCGGCGCGGACCTGATCTGGCTGCCTGGCGCGGACGCCAAGGCGCTCGCCCCGCGCATGGTCGAGGCGCTGGCGGCGGAAGACTATGTCGGCGCGATCTTCGTCAACGACGCGCTGGGCGAAATTCCGGGGACCCTGCCGCTGAGCGCGATCGGGTTGAAGGGTTCCGCCCTGACCCCCACGCCGGCGATCGTGGTCAGTTTCCGCAGCTACTCGTCCGGATGCCCAAAACCCGACGTCTGCGGCGTCGAGGTGGCCGACACCGACCTTCAGCAGGGTCAGGGCATCCACGGGACCTTCGGCCGCGCCGACACCCACAACTTCATGGCCGCGATCGGCCCGGACTTCAAAACCGGCTTTCTCGATCCGTCGCCGGTCAGCAACGCCGATCTCGCGGTCACCCTGGCCAAGGTGCTGCGGCTGTACATGCGCCCCCGCGGCGGCCTTTCAGGACGGGTCCTGAGCGAGAGTCTGCGAGGCGGCGAGGTGGTGGCCTCGTCCCCGCGAACGATCCGATCCCGGCCGGCGAAAAACGGCTTCGTCACGGTGCTGAACGAACAGGCGGTCGGCGACCAGCTCTACTATGACGACGCCGGCGCGCCGGGTCGAACCCTTGGCTTAAGGCCCTGAGCTGTCGCGGTACTGTCGCGCCCGCGGGCTAGATTTCGGCTTGGCGGCTCTCCCTGCCCGGCCGCCGAAGACCAGCCCGGCGCGCCGCACCCCGACCCGCGGCCGCGCCGGGCGACCCTCACCCCTGCAGTCGACCAAAACGGCGCTCGATCAGCAGCATGATCAGGGTGACGGCGAAGGCGAAGGCCACCATTCCGGCCGCCAGCAAATGGGCCTTGCCCCACTCGAGATCTTCGACCAGCTGGAAGAGTTCGATCGACAGGACCTTGGTCTTTCCGGGGATCGCCCCGCCGATCATCAGCACCACGCCGAATTCGCCGATGGTGTGGACGAAGACAAGGATCGCCGCCGTGACCAGCCCCGGCCGCGCCAACGGCAGCGCGATGCGGGTGAAGGTCTGAAGGCGTCCCGCGCCCAGGGTGGCGGCGCTTTCGAGCGCGCTGTCTCCGATCGCGGCGAACGCATTGCGGATCGGCTGAACCGCGAAGGGCAGCGAATAGAGGGTCGAGCCGATGATCAGGCCCGTGAAGGAAAAGGCCAGTGTCCGCACGCCAAAGCCGGCGAACGGCCTAACCAGCGGACTGGCCGGGCCGAGCGCGATGAGCAGATAGAAGCCGAGCACCGTCGGCGGCAGCACGATCGGCAGGCTGGCGGCGGCGGCGATGATTTCCTTCCACCAGCGCCGCGACCGGGCGAGCCACCAGGCCAGCGGGGTGGCGAGGATCAGCAGGATCGCGGTGGTCAGCGCCGCGAGCTTGAGCGACAGCCAGAGCGCCTCGACCATGGCTCAGGGCGCCTCGTAGCCGAAGCGGCGGATGATCGCCCTGGCCCGCGCGCCTTTCAGGAAGGTCAGGAACTCGCGCGCCGCCTTGGAATCGCCGGCGGTCTTGAGCAGCACCGCCTGCTGAACGATCGGGTCGTGATCGGCCTCGGGAACCAGCCAGCGCGAACCGCCAGGCTCGTCGATCACCTGCGACAGGGCGACGAATCCGAGCTCGGCATTGCCGGTCTTCACGAACTGGAACGCCTGGGCGATGGAGGTCCCCTGCACGATCCTGGGCTGGATCTGATCATAGACGCCGAGCTTTCTCATCGTCTGGATGGCTGCCGCGCCATAGGGCGCCGCGGCCGGGTCGGCGATCGCCAGCTTGGTGAAATGATCCGTGCGCAGCACCGCGCCACCCGAATCGACCAGGCCGGCGGTCGGGCTCCAGAGCACCAGCTTGCCGACCGCATAGATGAACCGTGTCCCCGCGACAGTCAGCCCGGCCTGCTCGGCCTTGGCCGGCCGGTCGGCGTCGGCGGACAGGAAGACCTCGAACGGCGCGCCGTTGACGATCTGGGTGTAGAACTGCCCCGACGCGCCGAAGCTCAGGGTGATCTTGTCGCCGCTGGCCTTCTCGAAAGCCGCGGCGATCTCCTTGGCCGGCTCGGTGAAATTGGCCGCCACCGCGACGGTGACCTCTTCGGCCAGGACCGGGCGCGCAGCCAACGCCGCCCAGACCGACAGCAACGCCACGGTGATCAGTCGACGGACGATTAAAGTCATGGACTACTCCACAGCCGGGCCAACGCGTGAGGCCTTGTGGCGACCACGCCGGACTGGCTGATCATCGCGATCCGGTTCCGCGTCAGACGTCCTGTAGTTGAGCTACCGAACGCCTGATGTAAAGCGCGTCGAGGAACGCCGGACAGCATGCGGGGCGATTGCGGGGCTATAGAGGACGCTCAGTGCGGGGCTGCCGCCGCCAAAATCATGGTAGCTGACCGCGACCTTGATCGAACCGGTCGTCCAGGTGCAGTTCAAGGCGGCGAGTTCGGCGCGGTCTATGCACCGCTGGGGCGGCCCGTATTGGCTGGTCGCCAATCCGACGATCCGTCTGGCTTCGGCCAAGTTTTCCGGGCCGCGCCCGGACTTCATCGCGCGGCTCTCGACAAGGACGGCTGAAAGGCTCTTGACCTGAAAGAAGAAGATCGCCTCGGCCGGCGATCCCGCGAGCTGGGCCGGCGCGGAAAGACCCGACTGCGACCCGTCTTCCAACACCTGGCCGGTGGCCGGCTTGGCCTGCGGCGTCGCCGCCGCCACCTGATCGATGCTGGCCCCCGCCAGGGCGCCATTCCACAGGTCCGGGCCGCTTGGAGCCGCCGCGGCGGCACCCATGGTCAGCAAGCCGGCGACTGCGGAGACGATGACGGCGAAGCGCAAGGGCATGGTTCCAGACGAGATGACGGGGGTGGCATAGCCCGGCCCGCTGGCGTGGCCAAGCCAACGGACCAAAACGAGACTATAGCGTCAGCACGCGGTTGCACGCCTCGTCCACTTTCGGACATGTTCATCGGGGGTACAGGCTGCGCAGACGTTATCGCTCGGCGCGCATGCGCGCCGAGCCTGGGAGATCACTTCAAATTCGCAGACAGATAATGGCCGGAGCTCTGGCCGCGGCGACCATCCTGGGGCTGGCGGCGCCAGCGCTCGCCCAGGGACAAAGCTGCTTCTTCGTCAGCCAGTGGGACCATGGCTGGAAGGCCGCCGATGACCACACCATCTATCTGGGTGTCTCTGCTGGCCGTAGGATCTTCCGGCTCGACCTGGCTGGCTCATGCCCAGGCCTGACCTCCCCATCAGCGAGACTGATCACCGGTAGCTTCACCGACACCTACTGCACAGCACTCGAGTGGAATGTGAGCGTGCGCCTGTACCCCAGCGGCGTCCCCGTGCGCTGCATCGTCTCCAAGATGACCCAGCTTACGCCGGCCCAGGCCGCGGCCCTGCCGAAAAACCTGCAGCCCTGAGCCGTCGTTCGACTTGCCTGCGTCAATTTGATGTTGACACCCGTCTCGTCAACACGATATTGACTGTCAACTCATTATTGACAGGAGACGGTTATGGCCACGACACAAGCCCAACCCGAGACCAATCCCGACAAGCCCAAGCACGTCATGTATTGCTCCTTCTGCGGCAAGTCGCAGCACGAGGTGGCAAAGCTGATCGCCGGCCCCGCGGTGTTCATCTGCAACGAATGCACCGGACTGTGCCAAAAGATCATCGAAGCGGAGACCGAAGCCGACGCCAAAAGGCTCGGGGCCACCGCCAAGCCGGACTTCGCCAGCCCCGACACCTACCCCTCGGAACGGCTGCTCGCCCTGCTCGCCAGCGCCGAAACCGCCTTCGAACGAGTTGGCGACCAGGTGCAACACTATGTCGACACCCTGCGTGACCGGGAGGTGAGCTGGGCCGATATCGGCAAGGCGCTGGGGGTGTCCCGTCAGGCTGCCTGGCGACGCTTCGCCTAACGTAGTGAATTTGAGGTCGTCCTCTCATTTAAGCTGGCTCCGTGGCGAACTTCGGACTCGGGACACCAGGCCCCACACACGCTTTGGTGAAAGCGCGAGGCTCGCCAATGGCCTAGCCCGAATTTTCCGGCTAAACGGCCCTGGTGGGGAGACAGACTCAAGAGACGCCCGGGTCAGACGGCGGCGAGGCGGCCGCGCCCCTGAACGCGCCCGCGCTTGAGGCCGCCGCCCGACGGCCGACGGCCGGCCTCTTCATCCTGATCACCGTGGTGCTGGATTCAGCCGCGCTCGGGATCATCTTTCCCGCCCTGCCAAAGCTGGTCGGGACGCTGGGCGTCGGCGCGGCGGCCTCGACCGCCGAGATCATCGGCTTCCTGGCCATCGCCTTCGCCGGCATGCAGTTCATCGCCTCACCGATCCAGGGCGCGCTCTCGGACCGGTTCGGGCGCAGGCCGATCATCCTCGCCTCCAATTTCGGCCTCGGGATCGACTATCTGATCATGGCGCTGGCGCCGAACTTTCCGTGGCTGTTCGCAGGGCGGCTGATCTCCGGCGCCGCTGCGGGAAGCACTTCGGCCGCCTATGCCTACGTCGCGGACGTTTCGACCGAGGAGGAGCGTGCGTCGCGTTTCGGATATCTGCAGGCGGCGTTCGCGCTCGGCTATGCGATCGGGCCGGCGATCGGTGGATTCCTGGTCGACTTCGTCGATGTGCGGGCGCCGTTCTGGGTAGCCGCCGGCCTCAGCCTGGCCAACACGCTCTACGGCCTTTTCATCCTGCCGGAATCCCTGCCTAAGGACCGGCGGGCGCGGCTCAGCCTCGGCCAGCTCAATCCCTTCGAGGCGATCGCCAGCCTGCTGCGCGCCAATCCAAGGCTGGTCGGCATATTGACGCCTTCGTTTCTGATGTACGTCATCTCAACCGGACTTTTCAGCTTCGCGGCCGTCTACACCACCTATCGCTTCAAATGGTCCGGCCTGCATATCGGCCTCTACCTGCTGGTCCTGGCGGCGGGCGTGATCGTCTCCCAGGCAGCGCTGGTGACGATTGTGGTGAGGCGGGTCGGTGAGCGGGTGACCGCCGTTGGCGGCATGCTTCTGCAGACCGCCGCCCTGGTCGCCGCCGGCTGGGCGACCAGTGACGCCGGCTTCTGGTGGGCCGTGCCGCTGATGTGCTTCGGAGCGGTGGCCAATCCTGCCTGGTCGGCCATCGGCAGCCGCTCGGTCGGGCCGAGCGAACAGGGCCGCTTCAATGGCGCCGTCACCGGTTTGGCCGCCATCGCCGGAGTCGTAGGGCCCGGCCTGTTCGCCGAGGTCTATGTTCACAGCGCCGGCGCCAAGGGCGACACCTTCATGGCCGGCTCACCCTTTTTCGTCGCCGCCGGACTGGCGCTGCTGGCCGCTCTGTTCGCCTTGTGGGCAACGCGACGGCACGCCGCGCCGGCGGCCTAGATGCTCACCCGCATGCACCCCGGCGTCTTCGCCAGGCTCAAGGCGACGCCACCGCCCGAAGCATCTTGTCGTCTGGGCCGAACACGATCGCATACTGACGCGTCTCGCTTGCGTTGAAGAGGCCGCCGTCGCGCGCCCAGGACAGGGTCTTCTCGCCGTTGGCGGCGTCGTACACCGAGCTTGGCGGCCCCAAGGCCTTGACCGCGTCGGCGCGTGTCGTCACGCCGGGGGTGAAATGAGAGGAGGCGGCCGAGACCAGCGCGCCGGCGCCGTCGGCGCAGGCCGTACAGGCCAAGGCGGCGACCGCGGCGGCCACCAGCGCGAAAGTCCGCAAGAGTTCGTCTCCGTCCCGAACAAGGCAAGCACGCCAGACTGAGCCCATGTCCCTGGTCTTGCCAAGCCCAATCGCCTGGTTAGCGTTGGCCGGCCGCGCGCACCTGATTGAGCATCCCGTCCAGCCGGTCCAGCCTGGACTGGACGGCGCGCCGGCAACTGGCTCCCATCGGATCTTGCGCGCGCTGGGCGCGGATCGACTGGAGTTCGAAGGCCGCGCGGCGCGCCTGATAGGCGTTGAGCCAACCATAGCAAGCGCCGCCGCGAATCCAGTCGCCAAGCCGGCGTTCCTGTTCAGCCAGGCTGGCCTGGGGTCGGAGGCGCCGGTCCGCGGCCCTCTCCTCGTCCGGTTCGCCGCGCCAGTCCGGATCGGCGAACGCCACGCCCGCCGAAGCAAACCCAAGGGTCGATTGTGGCAAGTTCATCCGCCTCAAGCCTCTTATCGGGATCCATCCCGTGTCGCCAAGACTGGCCCACGCTAGCTGAAGGAAGTCGGACGGCGCCGTTTAGGCGCGGTTCAGTTTCGACCCCTAACGTCATAGCCGCGACATCAAGCTTGGTTAAACGTCTGGTTTTGACCGTCAACGCTTCGGGGGCGGGGTCGGGATCGGTTGGGCGATGAACATCATCGCGGTCGTCGCGCAG
>DASQSO010000426.1:0-3268 GCA_035642335.1 Caulobacteraceae bacterium | reverse complement strand
GCCAGATCGTAGTCCAGTTCAGGCCGGCCGCGGGCGTCCAACATCGGCTTGCCGGTGGCGGAATCGATCTTGATCGGGATGACGCCGGGCTCGTGCTGCACGACGGCCCCGACCGCGCCCGGTGGGCTGGCGGCATGGGCGGCGCGGTCCGGCGCGGTGGTCAGGGCGATAGCGATCAGGCCGGGCAGGATGACCAGGAAGGGGAAGAACATCTTCACCCCCGCCGCGATCAGCGGCGTGCGCCGCGCCGCCGACATGGAGTTGGCGGCCATGGCCCGCTGCACCACCAGAAAGTCGATGCACCAGTAGCCGAACGACAAAACGAAGCCCAGGCCCATGGTCAGGCCGAACCAGTCGACCCCCAGCCGATTGGTCGAGGCATGGGCCATGCCGGCCCAGGCATGGGTGTAGCTGGGCCCCAGCGTCGTCTGCAGTCCGCGCCAGCCGCCCACCTGCTTCAGCCCCAGCCAGACCAGCGGCGCGAAACCGGCGACGATCAGGAAGAACTGCAAGACCTCGTTGTAGATCGCCCCGCGCAGCCCGCCCATGTAGATATAGACCAGCACCACCAGCGCCGCGGTGATCACCGCCACGTGGAAGATCCAGGCCTGGGGCAGGCCCAGCCGGGCGAACGGCGCGTCGAACACGTGCAGGGTCTGGATCAGCTTGGCCATGGCGTACATGGAGATGCCGGACGAGACGATGGTCATCAGCGCGAAGGTTGTGGCGTTCAGCGCCCGGGTCTTCTCGTCGAACCGCATGCGCAGGTATTCCGGCGCCGAACGGGCCTTGGAGCCGTAATAGAACGGCATCATGAAGACGCCGATGAACACCATCGCCGGTATGGCGCCGATCCAGTAGAAATGGGCGGTGGCGATGCCGTACTTGGCGCCTGAGGCGCCCATGCCGATCACCTCCTGGGCGCCCAGATTGGCCGAGATGAAGGCCAGGCCGCAGACCCAGGCGGGGATTGCCCGCCCGGCCAGGAAGAACTCACTGCCGCTGTGGGTCCGCCGCGCCGCGACGATGCCGATGCCCAGCACAAACGCCAGGTAGAGCCCCATTACGCCCCAGTCGACGGCGCCTAAGTGCATTCGGCTCCCCGGTTCGTCGGCGCTAAGCGCTCTTAGTTTCCCCCGAGAGATAGCACGGGAACGCCTTGTTTATTCCGCTCATTCCCGCGCACGCGGGGGCCCAGGCGTTTTACCGCCAAGGACGCCAAGCACGCCAAGAAGAGAAAAAGGTCAGCGCAGCCTCTTGGCGTCCTTGGCGAGCTTGGCGGTGAGTTTTCGGCATCGCGACGGCGCTTACATAAAAACCTGGGTTTTAACGCGGTGCGAACAAGTTCAGCGCCGCGTATTGCAGCAGCATGATGGTCTTGGCATCGCAGATGCGGCCGTCGGCGATCATGACCATGGCCTCGTCGAAGCCGAGTTCCAGCACGCCGATGTCCTCGCCCTCGTTATGGACGCCGCCGCCGTCGCCGACCTTCATGCCGGCGTCGTACTCGGCGACGTAGAAGGTGAGTTTCTCGGTGACCGAGCCCGGGCTCATGAAGCACTCGAATACCTTGTCGATCGCGCTCAGGCGATAGCCGGTCTCCTCCTCGACCTCGGCGCGGATGCGGGCGTCGGGCGCGGCCTCGTCCAGCAGGCCGGTGGCGGTCTCGATCAAGAGGTCGTCATAGCCGTTCACATAGGCCGGATAGCGGAACTGCCGGGTCAGGATCACCGTCCGCCGGGCGCGATTGTAGGGCAGCAGGGTGACCCCGTTGCCCCGGTCATAGGTCTCGCGGCTGGTGGTCTGCCAAGTCCCGTCGCCGCGCTTCCAGTCGAAGGTGGTCTTCTTCAGCACATAGTGGTCGTCGGAAAGGACGCGGACCTCGCGGACGCGGATACGATCTGTGACGCTCATCAGCGCCCGGTGAATTCGGCGGGGCGTTTTTCCATGAAGGCGCGCATGCCCTCGGCCGCGTCCTTCGAGCGCATCAGCGGCAGAAGCTGCAGGAAGACGTGGTGGACGTGGTCGTTGAAGGTCTCGTCCAGGCCCATGCGCATCATCTTCTTGGACGCCTGCACGGCCAGTGGCGCATTGGCGGCGATCTCCAGCGCCAGGTTGCGCGCCGCCTCGGCCAGTTCGGCATCGGGCACGGCGGCGGAGACCAGGCCCATCTCGACGCACTGGTCGGCGCTCAGGGTGCGGCCGGTGAAGATCAGCTCGGCCGCCTTCGACCAGCCAATCAGCCGCGGCAGGAACCAGGTGCCGCCGCTTTCCGGCACGATGCCGCGCTTGGTGAAGGCCGCCGCCATCTTGGCGCCCTTGGCCATGACGCGGATGTCGCAGCCCAGCGCCGTGTCCATGCCGTAGCCGGCGGCCGAGCCGTTCAGGGCGCAGATGGTCGGTTTGCCCATGTTGAACAGCACCGTCGGCGGGGTGTTGCGCAGGTCGAGGTCGACGGCGTTGCCGGCGCCGGCGGTGATGCCGCCGGATTCAGCCGGCCGCGTCACCTCGGTCAGGTCCAACCCGGCGCAGAAGGCCCGCCCCGTTCCGGTCAGGATCACCACCCGCACCTCGCGGTCGGCGTCGGCCTCCAGCAGCCGCTGGGTCAGCTGGTTCAGCATCGGCCCGGAGATGGTGTTCATCCGCTCCGGCCGGTTCAGGGTGATGGTGGCGATCCGGTCGGCCACCGCATAGAGCACCTCGGCGGTCTCGTTCGCGACGGCCGGGGCCTTGGGTTGAACGGCTGTCGCCATGATGAGCGCCTCCCGTGCGCGGATCTCACGTGTCGTTGCCGCCATCCGGCGGGCGAAAGGCCGGGCTTGTCAATCCTCGCCGGCGAGGTTCGATGTCCTAGACTTCCAACCTCCAGGCCTCCCCGTCGGCCACGATGTGGCCGGCGCAGGGGGCCGCGAAGTGGGTGCCGATGACCAGGGTCCGCGTCCCCGCCAGCGCCGCGTAGACGCGTTTGCGGGTCGCGGTGGAGGCGGCCTTGTCGAAGTCGACCTCGGCGGCCCAGTCGGGGCGGGCCAACTGGCAGGGATGGTGGGTGAAGTCGCCGGTGATCAGGGCTTCGGCGCCCTTCGAACGGATGCGGACGCTCACATGGCCGGGCGTGTGGCCGAGGGTGGGCTCCAGGCTGACCTCTTCGCAGACCTGGTGGTCGGTTTCCACCAGGTCGACGAGGCCGGCCTCCCAGATCGGCTTGACGCTATCGTGGAAATAGGAGGTGGCGGTGTCACGAACATTTTCCTCTTCCCTGGCCCAGTGA
>DASQSO010000425.1:0-3807 GCA_035642335.1 Caulobacteraceae bacterium | reverse complement strand
AGGGCCCGCCTGGCGGTCGAGGACCTGGCCCTGGCCGGCCAGCCGCCAAGCAACCGCTTCGACGCCGGCCTCGCCGCCGCGCTGGCGCGCTTCCAGTCGCGCTATGGCCTGAAGGACGCCGGCTTTGTCGGCGCTGAAACCTATGCGGCGCTGAACATCCCGATCGAGGCGCGCATCGACCAGATCCGCGCCAACCTGCAACGCTGGCGCTGGGTCCCGCGCGACCCGCCGCCCACCCGCATCGAGGTCGACGCCGCCTCCGGCGCGATGGACTATTACAAGGATGGCGCCGACGCGATGCACATGCTGGCCGTGGCCGGCAAGCCGGACGACAAGACGCCGCTTTTGATCTCGAAGATCACCGATGTGGTGCTGAACCCGGCCTGGCACGTGCCGGCCGACATCGCCGTGAAGGAAATCTATCCGAAGGCGCGCCGCGACCACGGCTATTTCGCCCGCGAAGGCTTCACCAAGGGATCGAGCAGCATCGCCCCGGTGGTCCAGAAGCCCGGCCCGAAAAACGCCCTGGGCCAGGTCAAGTTCGAGTTCGACAACGCCTATGGCGTCTACATGCACGACACCCCGGCCAAGACCGCATTCAACCTGGCGCAGCGGTCGGTGAGCCACGGCTGCGTGCGGCTGCAGCGCGCGCTGGACCTCGCCAAGGCGCTGCTCTCATCCTCGCCCGGATGGAGCCCGGAGCGGATCGACCAGGCCCTTGCCACCAACCAGACGCAGACCATCGACCTGCCCCAGCCGGTCCCCATCTATCTGCTCTACTGGACGGCCTACGTGCAGAACGGACAGGTCGTCCTGCGCCAGGACCCGTATGGCTGGGACGCCATGCTGGTGCGTCTCCTCGACGCATCTGCTCCCGGTCAAGGTTGAACTCAGGCAAAAAAACAAGCACTTGGGCCCATCGGGATATGGGGGCGATCAAACTCGCGCGCGGAACGGCGCGCCGAAGCGGATGGGCTTGGATGGATATTGCTCGACGAAGCTTGCTCGGACTGAGCGCCGGAGCCGGTCTCGCCGCCCTGGCCGGCGTCAACCCCCTGGGCCGCGCGCTGATCGAGACGCCGCCGACCGTGAGAGCCGCCGCAGCGGCGATCCCGCCCGCAGCCAGCCTGCCGTCGCCGGGCGACGTCCGCCGCGCCTTCCTGCACAACCTGCACACCGGCGAGATGCTTGACGCGGTCTACTGGGAGGCCGGCAAATATGTGCCGGACGCCCTGGCCGAGGCGATGCGGGTGATGCGCGACTGGCGCAACGGCCAGGAGCACGCCATCGATCCGCGGCTGTTCGACCTGCTGCACGCGATCCAGTCCAGGCTGGAGATCAACCGGCCGTTCCAGCTCATCAGCGGCTACCGCTCGCCGGCCACCAACGCCGCCCTGCACGCCGAGAGCGGCGAGGTCGCGGCGCACAGCCAGCACCTCGTCGGCAGGGCCTCCGACATCCGCGTCGAAGGCGTCGAGCTTGCGAGTCTGCATCGCGCCGCGATCAGCCTGAAGGCCGGCGGCGTCGGCTTCTACCCAGTGTCGAACTTCGTCCACGTCGACGTGGCCGGCGTGCGGCAGTGGACCGGAACCTGACGGCCGCCGCCGAATTTGCAAAGTGGCCGGAGAGGACTGAAGCGCCCCTAACCCCGACTTGACCCTTTCCGGCGAGCATGGCATCTGGTCGAGCCTGATTTTCGGAGCCGCAATCGTGCGCACCGCCATTCTCGTACTTACAAGGCGACCGCTCTCCGCGTGACATAGGTCACGCCGGAACACGGTCGCGCGCCCGAAGGCCCTTCCAAGGGCCTTTTTCTTTGCCCAGAATCTTCGCCAAGCCATCCCTCAGAGCAGTCCAATGTCAGACATCCAGCACAGTCCGCAGAACCAAGCCGCCGACACGGCCGAGATCCTCACCGGCGCCGAGATCGTCGTGCGCTGCCTGGTCGACCAGGGGGTCGATGTGCTGTTCGGCTACCCCGGCGGGGCGGTGCTGCCGATCTATGACGCGCTGTTCCACGAGCCGCGCCTGCGCCACGTGCTGGTGCGCCACGAACAGGGCGCGGCCCATGCGGCGGAGGGCTATGCCCGCTCGACGGGGCGGCCGGGCGTGGTCCTGGTCACCTCCGGACCCGGGGCGACCAACACCATCACCGGCATCGTCGACGCGCTGATGGACTCCATCCCGCTGGTGGTGCTGACCGGCCAGGTCCCGACCCATCTGATCGGCTCCGACGCCTTCCAGGAGGCCGACACCGTCGGCATCACCCGCACCTGCACCAAGCACAACATCCTGGTGAAGCGGGCCGAGGACCTGCCGCGGGCCATCCACGAGGCCTTCCACATCGCCGTGACCGGCCGTCCGGGACCGGTGCTGGTCGATATTCCGAAGGACGTGCAGTTCGCCCGCGCGCCCTATCAGGGGCCGGACGAGGTGCGCTACGCCCACCTCTATGCGCCGCGCACCAAGGCCGATCCGGCCCGCATCCGCGAGGCGGTGGCGCTGATCGCCGCGGCCGAGCGGCCGCTGTTCTATACCGGCGGCGGCGTCATCAACGCCGGGCCGCGCGCCAGCGCCCTGCTGCGTGAGTTCGCCGCCCTGACCGGCGCGCCGGTGACCTCAACCCTGATGGGCCTCGGCGCCTTTCCGGCCGCCGACCCCGCCTGGCTGGGCCTGGTCGGCATGCACGGCATGTACGAGGCCAACCACGCCATGCACGACTGCGACGTCATGGTCTGTATCGGCGCGCGCTTCGACGACCGGGTGACCGGCCGGCTGGACGCCTTTTCGCCGGGATCGAAGAAGATCCACATCGATATCGACCCCTCGTCGATCAACAAGAACGTGCGCATCGATGTGCCCGTCCTCGGCGACGCGGCCAGCGTGCTTGAGGACATGATCGCGGTCTGGAAGGCCGGGCGCTACAAGGGCTCGCGCGAAAAGCTGGCCGGCTGGTGGAAACAGATCGACGCCTGGCGCGGGCGCCAGTGCCTGCGCTATCGCCCGTCGGACACGGTGATCAAGCCGCAGTACGCCATCGAGCGGCTGTACGAGCTGACCAAGGACCGTGACGTCTACATCACCACCGAGGTCGGCCAGCACCAGATGTGGGCGGCGCAGTTCTACCGGTTCCAGGAACCCAACCGCTGGATGACCTCCGGCGGCCTCGGCACCATGGGCTACGGCCTGCCGGCCGCGGTCGGGGTGCAGATGGCTCACCCCCGCAGCCTGGTCATCGACATCGCCGGCGACGCCAGCGTGCAGATGACCATGCAAGAGATGTCGACGGCGCTTCAGTACGACCTGCCGGTCAAGATCTTCATCCTCAACAACGAGTGGATGGGGATGGTGCGCCAGTGGCAGGAGCTGCTGCACGGCGAGCGCTACAGCCATTCCTATTCGGCCAGCCTGCCGGACTTCGTGAAGCTGGCCGAGGCCTATGGCGGGGTCGGCCTGCGCGCCGAGATGCCGGACGAGCTGGATGGGCTGATCGAGGAGATGATCGACATGCCGAGGCCGGTGATCTTCGATTGCCGGGTCGAGAAGGCGGAGAACTGTTTCCCGATGATTCCGTCGGGCAAGGCGCACAACGAAATGATCCTCGGCGACGCCCAGGACATCGGCTCGGTGGTTGACGAGGCCGGCAAGCGGCTGGTGTGATCGCGCTCCGCCGCTCTATGGTGGCCGCGTCCGAAAATTCGGGCGCGGCGGCCTGAGCCGGCTTCTTAAGGAGCGCACTTGTCCATCGAACCGCCGGCTTCCGCCTACGACATGGCCCACGACGTCGAGACCGAGACCGTGGCGACC
>DASQSO010000424.1:0-2239 GCA_035642335.1 Caulobacteraceae bacterium | reverse complement strand
GTTCCAATTCCTGCAACGCCTCCGGCCGGTTCACCCGCCCCGGCCTGCGCTAACTTCCAGAATTTCATCGCGACCGATTGCCAGCTGACCTGGCACGGCATCACCCTCTACGGTGCGTATGACGTCGGCGTGGGCTGGGTCAGCCACGGCTTACCGGAAAACGGCTTCAATTATGAAGGCGAATCGCTGGTCAACCGGAACGGCAACCGTTCGCAAGTCCTCATCGCGCCGAACAACCTGTCGCAGACGGGTCTGGGCCTGAAGGCGAAGGAAGAGTTTGCGCCCGGCTGGTACGCCGTGTTCAACGCCGTGACCGGCCTCAATCCGCAATCCGGCGATCTCGCCAACCTGGCGGCCACCAACACCCTCAACGCCGGCCGGCCCAGGAGCGCCTATTCGTTCGCCGGCGACGGCGCGCGCGCGGGTCAAATCTTCAACGACGAACTCTATGGCGGGATATCATCCGACGATTTCGGCACGCTGACCTTCGGCCGTCAGCGCGCTCTCGGCACAGATACGGTGCTCGCATACGATCCGGCCGGCGGCGCCTACTCCTTTTCGTTCATCGGCTACAACGGCCTGGCGGCCGGCGGCGGCGACACCCAGGACACCCGTTGGGACGACGCCCTGAAGTATCGCGTCACCTATGGCCCAGTGCATTTCGGCGCGATGTATAAGTTCGCCGACGGGCGGGGCGGCTGCTTCTCCGCCTCCGCCGTCTTTACGGCCGCCACCTGCACGCCGGTAGCGCCGCATAACTCCGCCTATGGATTCGACCTCGGTGGGACCCACGGCGCCTTCTCCGCCGACGTCGTCGTCCAGCACTTCAACCAGGCGATCAGCGTCCTCAACCCGCTGCTCGGACCGACGAGCCCGACGCAGCCATTTCAGTCGACCCTAGACAGCATCAATGGCAACCCCATCAACGGGACCAATCGGATCGGAACGGGCAACACCAAATATGGCATCGTCACCGATAACACCGCTGTCCTGTTCGCTGGCAAATACGTCTTTGACCCGTTCAAGTTCTATGTCGGCTACGAATACATCCAGTTTGTTAATCCGGCTAACCCGTTGGGCATCGGCGCCACGGCCCAGGGCGGTTATCGCTTGAGCGGCGTCGAAGACAACAATCTTGATTCTCCCAGGAACGTGCAGGTCTTCTGGACAGGCGTGAAATACGCCTACGACAGGAAGACCGATATCACCTTGTCCTACTATCGTGAGTGGCAGAACGACTTCCGTGTTCCGTCGACCTGCTCGCCTGGCAATTTCCGCGCCTCCTGCGCCGGCACGTTCAATGAGGTTTCGCTCTACGCGGACCATCATTTCACCAGGCATTTCGACATCTATGGCGGCATCGCCTATTCCGACGTCACCGGCGGTCTGGCCATCGCCATTCCTCACGCCCCCGGCGTCCCCTATTTCCACGACGACAACCTTGCGCCGACAGCGGGTGCTCGTTTTGCCTTCTGACCCTAACAGGCGCCGGCCCGGTTCTAGGGCAGCGCTCGCCGCACCTGGATCGAGGTGACCATCCGCGCCGATCGCGCCGGCCTCAGGTCGCCGGTCACGACCAGGCGAAACGGTCCTTCATTGTCCGGCAAGGGGGCGCCGCCGCAGCGGTCGGCCAGCAGGATCTTGCGGTCGGAGACCATCGGGTCGGTCTCGGCCAGGGCCAGCACCACCCGGTAGCCGTCGCTGGCGCCGACCACCACCAGATCGGCGAGTTCGGGCCCCTTGAGCGCCTTGCCCGCGGGCGCGCCAACCCTCTGCAGCAGCAGGGTCAGCGGAACGCCGGCGCAATCCTCGCTTCTGCCGCCTCCCAGCTTCAGCGTCGCCGACGCATGCGGCGTGGCCGCCAGTTGCGCGGCGGTGAACGTGGCCGCCTGACCCGAAAGCCCGGTCAGTACGACGCTCTGGCCAAGTGCGCCGCCGGCGACAAGCAGCCCGCTCGCCAGCGCCCCCGCAGTCATCGCGCCTCTCATCGTCCTCTCCCCCATGCGCCTCGCGGTTGCACACCCGAATTGAATACCGGCGCCCATCGTCGCCGCAAGAGCCAATCGGCGGAGAGATCATCCGCCCCAAGGCGCCAAGATTGGGCGCCAGGGGTGGGCGCCATGCACCGGTCGTGGCATGTCTTCGGCGATGCATTCCGACGCCGTCGTCAGAGCTGTCCTGCAAATCCGCAAGGAGTCCGAATCCCGGATCGGCGCGGAGCGCATCCATCTCCTCGAAC
>DASQSO010000423.1:0-4949 GCA_035642335.1 Caulobacteraceae bacterium | reverse complement strand
GTCCAAAGGGCTAGCGCCATTCTGCAAGCTTTCGAGCAGGTTGGGGTGGTGCGCACACTCGCCGAGCCCAACCTGACCGCCGTTTCCGGCGAATCGGCCAGGTTCCTGGCCGGCGGCGAATTTCCGGTCCCGAGCGGCATAAGCTCAAACGGCCAGGTCAGCGTTACGTTCAAGACCTTCGGTGTCGGGCTGGGCTTTACGCCGGTCGTGCTCTCCGGCGGCCACATCTCGCTGAAAATTTCCACCGAGGTGTCCGAACTGACCAACCAGGGCTCTTTCACCCTGTCCACCGGCTCCACCGCCACCACCTCCACCAGCACCGGCAGCGCCGCGCTGACCATACCCGGCTTGATCGTGCGGCGGGCGGAAACCTCCGTCGAGCTGCCGTCGGGCGGGTCGATGATGATCGCGGGCCTGCTCGAAGAGGAGACCAAGCAGAACATCGCGTCTTTGCCCGGACTGTTGAACGTGCCGGTTCTGGGTCCGCTTTTCAATTCCCGCGACTATCAGGAAGGCGAGACCGAGCTGGTCGTCATCGTCACCCCGTACGTGGTCGATCCGACCAGCCCGGCTAACCTGCAGACCCCGGCCGACGGCTTCGTGGTCGCCAACGACGCCCAGACCATCCTGCTTGGCCACCTGAACGAGGTCTACAAGGCGCCGCCCGCCGCCGTTGCCGGCAGGACCTATCAGGGACCGGTCGGCTATGTCATCGAATAGGGGCGCACCCATGGTCCGCAATCTGATCGTTATCGCCCTGGCCGCGCTGACCTGCGCCTGCGCTTCGACGGACGACTCGAAGAAAATCGCCATGGCCGATCCGCCGATCACGCCGACGGAGCAGTTCTCCATCACCGTGACCTCCGCGCCGGACCGGATTCTTTTGGCGCCGCACCAGAACGGCCTGTCCGACGCCCAGACCGACGCCCTGGCCGCGTTGGTCAACCGCTGGCGCGATTCCGGCGCCGAAACCATCACCATCCTCGCGCCCTCCGGCGGCGGGGGTCAGGCCTACCACTCGACCGCGGCGATCGAGGCGACGCTTGAGGAACTGGGCGTCGGTCCCGACCGGATCAAGCTCGGCGGCTATGACGCTGGTCCTCGCGCTGGCGCGCCGATCACGGTGGAGTTCAAGAGCTACCAGGCCCAAGGTCCCCAGTGCGGTCGTGACTGGAAGAGCTTCACCGCCAGCCGCGACAACGAACCCAACAGCAATTTCGGTTGCGCCACCACCGCCAACACGGCGGCCATGATCGCCAACCCGGCCGACCTGTTGGCCCCTCGGCGGACGGAACCGGCCGACGCCGGGCGTCGTGAGAGCGTCATTACCAAGTATCGCCAGGGCTCGGTCACATCCTCGACCAAGGACCCGCAGGCCAATGGCGCGGTCTCCGACGCGCTACCGCAATAGGACAATCCGGTGATCAATCCCCAATCCACCCCTGACGGTTCGGCCAGCGACTTCGACGCCGACGACGAGTTCGCGGCCGGCGCCGACCCGTGGCGGCCTTCCGCCACCGCCGGCGAGGGGTTGGAGGACGATGACCCGTTTTCGACCCCGCGGGAGCCGATCGAGGCTTTCGACGCCGCCGACGGCGATGACATGGCGCCGGCGGCTCCGATCAACCCGGTCGGCGACCTGATCGCCGGCGCCGAGGCGGCGCTTGGCGAGGCCAGCGTGCCGGGCATCGGCATCCATATCTTCTGGGAACGGACCGACACCGCCGAGATGGCCGAGAAATGCGCCGCCGATCGGCGGATGAGCAGAGCCACCACCGAGGTGAAGTCCGGCGGCCTGGCCGCCGCGATCGCCCAGTATCAGAACCAGCCGACCCCGGCGCTGGTCATTGTCGAGAGCCGCGATGGCGGCCCCGCCCTGCTGGACCAGCTCGATCGCTTGGCCCAGGTTTGCGACGCCAGCGCCAAGGTCGTGGTCATCGGCTCGCACAACGACATTGCCCTCTATCGCGAGCTGATGCGGCGCGGCGTCAGCGAATACCTGGTGCCGCCGCTGCAGCCGCTGCAGTTGATCGGCGCGATCACCACCCTCTACGCCGACCCCGCCTCGCCCTTCGTCGGCCGCCAGATCGCCTTCGTCGGCGCCCGCGGCGGCGTCGGCTCGTCGACGGTCGCGCACAATCTCGCCTATCTGCTCAGCGAGACCATGCAGACCAATACGGTGATCGTCGATCTCGATCTGCCGTTCGGCACCGCCGGCCTCGATTTCAACCAGGACCCGCTGCAAGGCGTGGCCGACGCCCTCAGCCAGCCGGACCGGCTGGACCCGGTGCTGCTCGACCGGATGATGGCCCGCTGCAGCGATCGCCTCAGCCTGTTCGCCGCACCGGCGACGCTGGACGCGGATTACGACATCTCCGCCGAGGCCTTCGAGGAGGTGACCCGCAAGATCCGCGGGACCGCGCCCTATGTGGTGCTCGACCTGCCGCACCTTTGGTCGGGGTGGATGCGCCGCACCCTGCTGGGCGCCGACGACGTTGTGATCACCGCCGCGCCCGATCTCGCCTCCTTGCGCAACGCCAAGAACATCGTCGACCTGGTCCGCCAGGCGCGGCCGAACGACTCGCCGCCGACGCTGGTGCTCAACATGGTGGGCTCACCGGGCCGGCCGGAGATTCCGACCAAGGATTTCGGCGAGGCGCTGGGGCTGGAGACCGGGATCATCCTGCCCTTCGACGCCAAGCTGTTCGGCCAGGCCGCCAATAATGGCCAGATGATCGAAGAGGTCGGGCCCAAGTCCAAGGCCGCCGAAGCCTTCCAGCGTCTGGCGCTTGCGATATCGCGCCGCGACCCGCCGCCCGCGCCCAAGAAGTCGGCGCTGGCCAACCTGTTCAAGTTCAGATAGGCCGCCCGCGTGTTCGGCAAACGCCCAGCGGACGGCGAGGCGCCCGGACCGGCCCAGCCGCGGCCCGCCTCCAGAGCCGGGCAACCGATCGAAGACCGGCCGCAACAGCTTGAGCCAGCCACCGTCAAACAGGCGCTGGCGCCCGCCAAGGCCCCGGCGGACGGCCTCAAACCCCAGGCCACGGCCACCGATCGCCTCGCCGGCGCGCACGCCTCGCAGAAGGCGGCCGCCGCCGGCGGACCCAAGCTCACCTCGGCCTTCGAACAGCTTAGGGCCGCGCAGGGCGCGCCGGCCGCCGAGATCGTTCGCGAGCAGAGCGACTACTATCACGCCACCAAGACCACCATCTTCAACGCCCTGCTCAACACCATCGACCTGGCTCAGCTCGCCCAGCTCGATGTGAAGAGCGCTGGCGAGGAGATTCGCGACATCGTCGCCGAACTGGTGGCGATCAAGAAAGTCTCCATGTCCGTGGCCGAGCAGGAGCACCTGGTCCAGGACATCATCAATGACGTCCTGGGGTACGGCCCGCTGGAGCCGCTGCTGGCGCGCGACGACATCGCCGACATCATGGTCAACGGCGCCGGCCGGGTGTTCATCGAAGTCGCCGGCAAGGTGCAGCTGACCAACGTCCGCTTCCGCGACAACGGCCAGCTGATGAACATCTGCCAACGCATCGTCAGCCAGGTCGGCCGCCGGGTCGATGAAAGCTCGCCGATCTGCGATGCGCGCCTGCCGGACGGAAGCCGGGTCAACGTCATCGCGCCGCCCTTGGCGCTGGACGGCCCGACCCTGACCATCCGGAAGTTCAAGAGAGACAAGCTGACCATGCGCAATCTGGTCGAATATGCTTCGATCAGCCCGGAAGGCGCGCGCGTGCTCGGCGTAATCGGCGCCGCGCGATGCAATGTGCTGATCTCCGGCGGCACGGGTTCGGGCAAGACCACGCTGCTGAACACCCTGACCGCCTTCATCGACCCGACCGAGCGGGTCATCACCTGCGAGGACGCCGCCGAACTGCAGCTGCAGCAGCCGCACGTCGTGCGGCTGGAGACCCGGCCGCCGAACCTCGAGGGAACGGGCCAGATCAGCATGCGCGATCTGGTCAAGAACTGCCTGCGGATGCGTCCGGAACGGATCATCGTCGGCGAAGTCCGCGGACCCGAGGCGTTCGACCTGTTGCAGGCCATGAACACCGGCCACGACGGCTCCATGGGCACCCTGCACGCCAACAGCCCGCGCGAGGCGATCAGCCGGATCGAATCGATGATCACCATGGGCGGCTATGGGCTGCCCTCCAAGACCATCCGCGAAATGATCGTGGGCTCGGTGGACGTGATCATCCAGGCCGCGCGCCTGCGCGACGGCTCGCGGCGCATCACCCACATCACCGAAGTCGTCGGCCTCGAGGGCGAGGTCATCATTACGCAAGACTTATTCGTCTACGAGATCACCGGTGAGGACGATAGTGGCGGCGTCGTGGGCCGGCACCGTTCGACCGGCATCGCGCGTCCGAGGTTCTGGGACCGGGCGCGCTATTACGGCCTCGAACGGGAATTGGCCGAGGCTCTCGACGCGGCGGAGTAGGAGGCCGTGAATCCCATGCTCATTCTGGTTACGATCCTTGGCTTCGTCACCCTGGCCGGACTGGGCTATGTCCTCGCCGGCGCCGGCGGCGCCGACCCGCGCATCGTCAAGCGCGCCAAACAGATCGCCGCCCTGCCCACGCCAGAAAAGAACAGCCGCTCCCGGATGGCCGCGCAGGATGCGGGCAATCGTCGCAAGCAGCTGCTGATGACCCTGAAGGAACAGGAGCGGCGCCAGCGCAAGGCCTCGGTCTCGCGGCTCGCCCAGCTGCAGCAGGCAGGTCTGAACGTGTCGGTCGCCCAGTTCTGGATCGCGAGCGGCATCCTCGGCGCACTCGTGCTGGCCGGAAGCCTGATCTTCAGGGCCCCGATCTGGGCGGCTCTTCCGCTCGGCCTGGCCGCTGGGCTCGGCCTGCCGCGCTGGATAATCAAGTTCCTTGCCGGCCGCCGGACAACGAAGTTCACCAGCAACTTCTCCGACGCCATCGACATCATCGTGC
>DASQSO010000422.1:0-2425 GCA_035642335.1 Caulobacteraceae bacterium | reverse complement strand
CCAGGCCCGCGCCGACGACGGCGACATCGAGGGCGCGGTGGCCGAGCTGGACAACCTCTCCGCCCAGGGCCGCGAGGCGGCGGGCGCCTGGCGTGCCGGGGCCGAGCGGCGCATCGAGATCGACCGGCTGACCGCCGCCATCCGGGGCGCCGCCGAACGTGACCTGGCCGCACCGCAGCCGCCGCCCGAGCCGCCAGCATGATCCGCGGCATCCTCGTGCTGGCGCTGATTGCGGTGATCGCCGTCACCGCCTTCGTGCTCGGCGGCGAGCCCGGCCGCGCCAGCGTCGAATGGCTGGGCTGGCGCATCGACATGACCGCCGCCGCCGCCGCCCTGGCTATCATCGTCGGCTCCTTTCTGGCGGTGGCCATCTGGCGCATCGCCCTGTGGATCGTCGCCACGCCCCGCCGCCAGGCCGCCGCCCGCGCCGAAGCCCGGCGCCAGCGCGGCATGGAGGCGCTCAGCAACGGCTTCCTCGCGGCCGCCGCCGGCGACGGCTCCGAGGCCAGGCGGCTGGCGCAGCAGGCTGGCGAGCTGGTCGAGGACGCCCCGGCCCTGGTCCGCATCCTCGCCGCCCAGGCCGCCGAAGCCGCCGGCGACGCCGTCGCCGCCCAGGCCGCCTACGCCGCCATGCTGGGCTTTCCGGAGATGCGGCTGGCCGGCCATCGCGGCCTGATGCAGGGGGCGATCGCCCAGGGCGACCATGAGGCGGCGCTGCGCCACGCCAAGGCCGCCTATGGCCTCGCCCGCACCTCGCGCTGGGCCTGGCGCGCCCTCCTGGAAAGTCGGCTGGAGGGCGGCGATTGGGCCGCGGCGCTGGAGCTGGTGCAGAGCGCGCTGGAGCGCAAGATCGTCTCGCCGATCAGCGCCGAGCGAGCCCGTGCGGCGCTGCTGGCCGCCTCAGCCGCCAGCCTGGAGGCCAGCCCGAACCCGGCCCTGCGCGTCCAGGCGCTGGAGTTCGCCGCCCAGTCCGCCAGGCTCGACCCTGGCTTTCCGCCCGGTCCGGTGATCGCCGCGCGCCTCACGATCGCCGACGGCAAGTCGGCCCGCGCGATCCCGCTGATCGAACCGGCCTGGAAGGCCCGCCCGCACCCGGCCCTCTATCTGCTCTGGCGCGACCTGAAGACCGCCGAGACGCCGACGGCCAGGGCCGCCCGCCTCGGCGAGCTGGCCGCGCTCAACCCGGCCAACCGCGAAAGCCGCTTCGTCGCCGCCGAACAGGCGCTGCTGGTCCGCGACCCGGACGCCGCCCGCGCCGCTGTCGCCGGCATGGGCGAGACCCAGCCCGACGCCCGCCTCTGCGGCCTGATGGCCCGTATCGCCAACGCCGCCGGCTGCGCCGACGAGGCCCGCGCCTGGATGGCCCGCGGCCTGACCGCCGCGCAGGAACCGGACTGGACCGACCTGGACCCGGCCGGCCGCGCCTTCGCCTACGCCCCCACCGACTGGGCGCGGCTGGTCTCGACCTATGCCGAGACCGGCGAGCTGATCCACCCCCGCCTGGAGCGCCGCGAGCGGGTGATGAGCGAACTGCCCGAGCTGCCGGCGGCCTACGAGCCCGGCGCCCCCTATCCCAGCCCCGAGGCGATCCTGACCCCGGCACCTTACGACCCCGGTCCCGAAGACGACTGGGCCCGCGCCGAAACCTCGGCGCCTTAGACGAGCGGCACGCGCGGGGGTCGTTGCGAGCCCCCCGAAACCCGACTAAACACCCCCACCACGGCAAGCCGCCTTAGCTCAGCCGGTAGAGCACCGCATTCGTAATGCGGGGGTCGGGTGTTCGAGTCACCCAGGCGGCGCCGATGCAACCAGTCGAACCAGATGACAGTGGCTTGAGCGGACATTGCCAATCCTAGATGCCGCCCACATCAAGCCGTGGAATGAGGGTGGAGAGAACACGCCAGGCAACGGGCTGCTGCTTCGTACTGACATCCATCGCCTGTTCGACCTCGGCTACGTCACGATCAGTCCAGAACATCACTTCGAAGTGAGCCCAAAGCTCCGGGAAGACTACGAAAACGGCCGCGAATATTACGATCTGCACGGAAGTGCGCTCCGCACCCCTACAAATCCAGCGTTCCTGCCGAATTCAGCTTCCCTGGAATGGCACTATGCAAACCGCTGGGCGAAGCCTGGCGCCGTTCAAGTCTGACGAGCGCCACTTCATTGAGATCATCGGAGGAGCGCTGGATGCGACGAATGCTTGTGGCCGTCTTGATAACCCTATTCCTATCGAGTTAGCACTTTTTAATAAGAGATATGTTATTGAATGTGGCGGAGAAAATAACCTATGCCTAATCAAGACTCCGCCTCACTCGCGCGCAAAAACCTCGACCGTCGCCTCTCGCCCTTGCGAAAGGCGAACGATCTCCTGCGACCGCCGCGCGGCTGGGTCAAAGCCATTCGCGAGGCCCTCGGCATGACG
>DASQSO010000421.1:0-10374 GCA_035642335.1 Caulobacteraceae bacterium | reverse complement strand
GCTCAACATCAAGCAGTTGGCGCTGCGCATGCACGCCGACGGCCCCAAGCGCATGACGCTGCGCGCCACCGGCCCCGGCGTGGTCACAGCCGGCCAGATCGAGACGCCGTCGGACATCGAGATCCTCAACCCCGAACAGGTCATCTGCACCCTGGACGACGGGGCGCAGGTGCGGATGGAATTCACTGTCCAGAACGGCAAGGGCTATGTCGCCGCCGAGTTGAACCGGCCGGAAGACGCCCCTATTGGCCTGATCGCGGTCGATTCCCTCTACACCCCGGTCAAGCGCGTCGCCTATCGCGTCGAGCCGACCCGCCAGGGTCAGAGCCTCGACTACGACCGCCTGGTCATGGAAGTCGAGACCAATGGCGCGGTGTCGCCGGTGGACGCCGTGGCCTATGCCGCGCGCATCCTGCAGGACCAGCTGCAGATCTTCATCACCTTCGACGAGCCGAAGAAGAAGGTCGACGGCGAGGCCAAGCCGGAACTGCCGTTCAACCCGGCGCTGCTGAAGAAGGTGGACGAGCTGGAGCTCTCCGTCCGTTCGGCCAACTGCCTGAAGAACGACAACATCGTCTATATCGGCGACCTGATCCAGAAGACCGAAGCCGAGATGCTCCGCACTCCAAATTTCGGCCGCAAGTCCTTGAACGAGATCAAGGAAGTGCTCGCCGGCATGAACCTGCATCTGGGCATGGACGTGCCGAACTGGCCGCCTGAAAACATCGAAGACCTGGCCAAGAAGTTCGAAGACCAGATCTAAGCAGCTTTAGGAGAGACCCCGATGCGCCACGGCGTAGCGCACCGCAAACTCAACCGGACGTCCGCCCATCGCACCGCCATGTTCGCGAACATGGCCGCGAGCCTGATCAAGCACGAGCAGATCACCACCACCCTGCCGAAGGCGAAGGAACTGCGTCCGTTCGTCGAAAAACTGGTGACCCTGGCCAAGCGCGGCGACCTGCATGCGCGCCGCCTGGCGGTCAGCCGCGTGCGCGACAAGGACCAGGTCAGCAAGCTCTTCGCCACGATCGGTCCGCGCTACAAGGCCCGCAACGGAGGCTATATCCGCGTCCTCCACGCCGGCCGCCGCTTCGGCGACAACGCCCCGCTGGCGGTCATCGAATTCGTCGACCGCGACATCACCGAGAAGGGCAAGGATTCGGGCCCGGTGAATACCTTCATCGACGACTAGGAAGGAGCGGATCATGGCCTGATCCGCTTTTTTCTGGCAATCTGGCCGGGTGGAAAAGCTCCTCCTGTTCCCGAGCGCCGTTCGGCGAGACCCGGACATCGACGCTTGGTTCGCGGCGCCGAACCATGAGCTGCGCCGGATCGTCCAGCCCTGGTTCGAACGCATACGCGGCTGCGGAGCCGACGTCCGCGAACTGCTCCACGACCGCCACCCCTTCGCCTGCGTCGGCGAAGCGCCGTTCGCCTACGTCGACGCTTTCAGCGCCCACGCGAACGTCGGCTTCTTCTACGGGGCTGAGCTCGACGACCCGTCCGGCCTCCTCGAAGGCGCCGGCAGACGTGGGCGGCACGTGAAGTTGCGTTGGGGAGAGCCCGTGAACGACGCGGCGCTAATCCAACTCATAGCGACGGGTTACCAGGACATCCGCCTGCGCCTGAACTCCGCGGAGGGCTAGAGCCCTCTCCCCCGCAAAGACGGAGGACGGTTTTGGGTTGACCGATTAGTTTCGATGTGCATTAAATATTCCATGATTACGCAAACAAATGAGCTGCGCCATGGCTGAAGGTCCCGCTGTCGTTCCCGCCGTCTTCTATCGCGACCCGATGGCCGCGCTGCACTGGCTGGAGAAGGCCTTCGGGTTCGAGACCAGCTTGCTGGTCACCGACGACGACAACAATGTCGGCCATGCGGAGATGAGCTTTCGCGGCGGCGCCATCGGCGTCGGCGGCGAATGGGCCAGCCCCGAACTGTTGGGCCCGGCCGAGATGAAGAGCCCGGCCTCGATCGGCGGGGTGGGGACTCAATTCGTCCGCATCCATCTGCGCGACGGCATAGACGCCCATTGCGAGCGCGCCCGCGCCGCCGGCGCCCGCATCACCCAGGAGCCGGCCGACCAGTTCTACGGCGCGCGCACCTATCGCGCCCTGGATCCGGAGGGTCATGTCTGGAACTTCGACCAGGATACCGCCCAGCTTTCCCTCGCCGAGATGGAACAGGCGAGCGGCCTGAAGATCCGCGAGAGACTCTAGGGAAATCAGTGAGAAGGAGAGACCTCATGGCTGAGTTCAAACGACCCTCGCTCTCGTCGGGAGTCTATTACCAGGATCCGAAGGCGGCGCTGGAATGGCTGGAAAAGGCCTTCGGCTTCGAGCCTGTGATGGTGGTGATCAACGAGGACGGCACGCTCGGCCATTCGGAGATGCGCTTCGGCGACGGCCTTCTCTTCGTCGGCCGCGAATGGGACGCGACTCACCAGAGCCCAGCTTCCCTGGGCGGCAAGAACACCCAGTCGCTGCACATCCAGGTTGAATCCGGCCTGGACGAGCTGTTCGAGCGGGCGCGCGTGGCGGGCGCGGTAGTGCTGCGCGAGCCCGCCGACCAGTTCTACGGCGATCGCAGCGCCATGGTGGCCGATCCCGAGGGCCATGTCTGGAGCCTCGGCCAGACCCTGAAGGCGATGTCGTACGAGGAGATGAAGACCGCCGGCGGCCGCGTCGACGTCCGCGAGCGGCTCTAGGTCGTCGCGGGTGGCCGCGGCGAACCCGGCGATCGATCGCACCCTGATCGCCCTGGCCGATCCGCACCGGCGCCAGGTCATCGACCTTTTGCGTGTGCGGCCCAGGCCGGCCGGCGAGCTGGCGCGGGAGGTCGGCCTCGCCCCCGCCGCCATGAGCCGGCATCTGCGCACGCTGCGGCAAAGCGGCCTGGTCGAGGAATCGCATCCGCAGTTCGACGCCCGCGTCCGGGTCTATGCGCTGAAGTCCGGGCCGATGGCGGAGTTGAAGGATTGGCTGGAGGAGACCGAGAGGCTCTGGAGCGAGCAGCTTACGGCCTTCAAGGCGCATCTCGAGGCATGAGCCGCTTGCTGCCGCTGTTGATCGCCTTCGCCAACGCCTGGCGCCGCCAGCTGCGGGTGTTCAAGCGCCATCTGGAGAGCCGGTCATGAGTGCGCGGGTGATCGTCGCTCTGCGCGTGACGGCTTCGCCCGAACGCGCCTTTCAAGCCTTTGTCGACGAGATCGGCCTGTGGTGGCGGCCCAACGCGCTGTTCCGGTTCACGCCGCGCAGCCCCGGCGTGCTGAGCTTCGAGCCGGGCGAGAGCGGGCGGCTGATCGAGACCTTGCCCAACGGCAAGGTGTTCGAGGTCGGCAAGGTCCGCGCCTGGGAGCCGCCGAACCGGCTGGTGGTTGGCTGGCGCCAGGCGACCTTTGCCTCCGACCAGGACACCGAGGTTGAGGTCCGCTTCGAGCCGGTCGGCGAGGAGATCCGCGTCACCGTCACCCACACCGGCTGGGACAGCGTGCCGCGAGCGCACGTGGCGCGGCACGGCTTCCCCATGACCTTCTTCCTGACGCGCCACGGCGAATGGTGGCAAACCCTGTTGGAGGCGTACAGAATGAGACTCAGCCGAGGGGAGGAATAGTTTCCATGAGCGGCAGCGCGCCCGCGCCGGGCCGCCAGTCGGCCTTCGGCTTCATCTTCGCCACGGCGGTGATGAACGCTGTCTCGTTCGGCCTGATGATCCCGGTGCTGCCCAACCTGATCCGCTCCTTCTTCGGGGCGACCAATGCGGCGAGCACCGCTTCGGCCGCCGACTGGCAATTCATCTTCGGCGTCACCTGGGGCGCCATGCAGTTCTTCAGCGGCCCGGTGCTGGGCATGCTGTCGGACCGGTTCGGCCGCCGGCCGGTGATGCTGATCTCCATCTTGGGCCTCGCTCTGGACTTCCTGGTCATGGCCTTCGCCCCGACCCTGGCGTGGCTGCTGCTCGGCCGGGTGCTGAACGGGGCCACCGCGGCCAGCTTCTCGACCGCCAACGCCTACGTCGCCGACATCTCCACCCAGCAGACCCGCGCCCGCAATTTCGGCTGGATGAGCGCGGCTTTCAGCGTCGGTTTTCTGCTCGGGCCGGCCGCCGGCGGCTTTCTGGCCACCATCTCACTGCATATCGGCGCCTTTCACCTGGACCCGTTACGCACGCCCTTCGTCGCCGCGGCGGGGCTCTGCGCCATCAACTGGGTCTATGGCCTGATCGTGCTGCCTGAATCGCTGCCGCCGGAGCGGCGCATCGTCCGTTTCGAGTGGGGCCGCGCCAATCCTGTGGCTAGCCTGTCGCTGCTGCGGGCGCACCGGGACCTCTTGCCGCTGGCGTCCGTCAACTTCCTTTTCCAGCTGGCTCAGCAGGTGCTGCCCAACGTCTTCGTGCTCTACACCACGCTGCGCTATCACTGGTCACTGAGCTTCCTGGGCGCCACCTTCGTCATCACCGGCGCGCTCGGCATCTTGGTGCAGAGCCTGCTGGTCGGACCGGTCGTCAAGCGGATCGGCGAGCGCGGCGCGGTGATCGCCGGCGCCGCGGCCGGCGTCGGCGGTTTTCTGATTTACGCCCTGGCCCCGACCGGAGCGTGGTACTTCGTCGGCATGCCGGTCTTCGCCTTCATCGGCCTCATGCAGCCGGGCCTGCAGGGCCTGATGACCCAGCATGTATCGCCCATGGAGCAAGGTCGGCTGCAGGGCGCCAACCAGTCCACCGGCGGTATCGCCGCCATCATCGGCCCGACCATCTTCCCGCTCAGCTTCGCCTTCGCCCTGCGCGACTGGCCGTCGGAGCCGGGCCTGCCCATCTTGATCGCCGCGGCCCTGCTGGGCCTCAGCCTGACGGTCGCCTGGCGTTTCGCCCGGCCCACCGCACAATTGCGCATCGCGCCAACATGACCGCGGAGGGGGCCGACAATCCCGTCCGGCTGAACCGCATGACGCTGGTGTTTGTGCTGGCGGTGGTGCTGCTCAACACCCTGTCGCTGGGCATCGTCTCGCCGGTGCTGCCGATCCTGGTCAAGTCGCTGGCCAAAGGGAACACGGTCCAGGCCGCCGAGGCCGTTGGCGTGTTCGCCGCCGCCTGGGCGGCCATGCAGCTCTTATTCGCGCCGGTGCTGGGGGTGCTGTCGGACCGGTATGGCCGCCGGCCGGTGGTCCTGCTCGCCATGCTGCAGCTCTCCATCGACTATGTGGTCATGGCCCTGGCCACGACCCTGGCCTGGCTGTTTGTCGGCCGGCTGTTCTCAGGCATGGCGGCGGCGGGGCGGGCGGCGATGTTCGCCTATGCCGCCGATGTCGCCGAGCCCGAGCAGCGCGCGCGCTTTTTTGGTCTGCTGGCCGCGGTCGGCGCGGTTGGCACCATCCTCGGCCCCGCCGTCGGCGGTTTGCTCGGACAGATTAGCCCGCGCGCGCCGTTCTGGGTCGCCGCCGCCGTTGGTCTGATCAATGCCGCCTACGGCTTTGTGGTGCTGAAGGAATCGCTGCCGCCGTCACGGCGCGCGGCCTTCAGCTGGGCCAGGGCCAACCCTTTCGGCGCCCTGATGATCCTGGTCGAGACCAGGGGGCTGACCGGCCTGGCCGCGATGATGATGCTGGCCAATATCGGACTGGCGGCGTTCGGCAGCCTCTATGTGCTCTACGTCAACTATCGCTACGGCTGGGGGCCGGGGCAGGCGGGGCTGGTGCTGACGGTGTACGCCGCCGGCAACATCGCCGCCCAGGCGTTGCTGGCGGGGCCGGCGGTGAAACGGCTGGGCGAGCGCAACGCCATCGCCGTCTCCTTTGCCTGCGGGGCGCTGGGTCTTGTCATGATCGGTCTCGGCGGGCCGTGGCTGCTCTGGGCCGGGCTGATCGCGCTCGCCCCCCTGAACGTCGCCATCGCCGCCATCCAGTCCCTGCGCAGCCAGCTGGTCGAGCCCAGCGAACAGGGCCGGCTGCAGGGGGCCATGATCAGCCTGGCCGGCCTGGCCGGCATGGTCGGACCGGTGCTGTTCGCCGAGATCTTCGCCTGGTCGGTGGGGCCGGGCAGGGGCCTGAATCTGCCGGGCCTGGCCATGCTGGGCGGCGCCGGCGTCTTTGCGCTGGCCTTGTTGCTCACCCTCGTGGTCATTAGCCCCAAGGCGAAGGCCAAGGGGGATGATTCAGGTGAGCGAGCGGCCCCGGCCTGAACAGCGCGCCGCTTCAGGACCCCGTCCGGCGGCACTCGGCTTCATCTATGCCGTCATGCTGATGAACACCGTCTCCATGGGCGTGATCATCCCGGTTTTCCCGACCCTGGTGAAACAGCTTGGCCATGTCGGCGACGCCGGCGGCGCGCAGATCATGGGCGTGTTCGGCGCCACCTGGGCGGTGATGAGCCTGATCTTCGCGCCGATCTTCGGCAACCTGTCCGACCGCTTCGGCCGCCGGCCGGTGCTCTTGGTGTCGATGTTCGGACTCGCGTTCGACTATGTGATCATGGCTTTGGCGCCGAGCATCGCCTGGCTGTTCATCGGCCGGGTGATCTCCGGCATCACCGCCTCCAGCGGCTCGGCGGCCGGCGCCTATGTCGCCGACATCTCCACCGAGCAGGATCGCGCCCGCAATTTCGGACGCTTCCAAGCGGCGGCCAACGCCGGCATCCTGCTGGGGCCGGCGTTGGGCGGCTTCGTCGGTTCATGGAACCCGCGCGCGCCGTTCTGGGTCGCGGCGGGTCTGGCCCTGGCTAACGGTCTCTACGGTCTCTTCATCGTGCCGGAGTCCCTTTCCCACGAGCGGCGCGCGCCGTTCCGCTGGTCGAGAGCCAACCCGATCGGCGCCGTCGCCCTGCTGATGAGCAAAAAGGGCCTGCTCGGCCTGGCCTCCATCTATTTCCTCGCCCAGCTCTCCAACCAGACCTTCAGTGTCTTTCAGTTCTACACCCACTTCCGCTACGGCTGGGGGCCACTCCAGGTCGGCCTTCTGCTGATGGTGCTGGGCGCCGGCGGCATCCTCATCCAGAGCTCGATCGCCGGCGCCGCCGCAAAACGCTTTGGCGAGCGCGGCGCGGTGCTTGTCGGCACCGGGCTGGCGCTATTCGCCTTCGTTGTCGCTGGGCTGGCGGCGACTGAAGTCTGGTTCTGGGCCTCGATGATGGTCTTCATCATCGCCGGCATCGCCTTCCCCAGCCTGGCTTCGCTTCTGTCCAAGCGCGTCGGGGTGGATCAGCAGGGCCAGCTGCAAGGCGCTCAGGCGATCCTCTTCGGCCTGACCGGCCTCGCCGGTCCGCTGGTCTTCTCCAACGTCTTCGCCTGGTCGATCGGGCCGGGCGGGGCCTTGCATCTTCCCGGCCTTTCGATGCTCTGCGGCGGCCTTGTCACACTGACAGGGCTGGCCATGGCCTTCATCTACGCCCGGCCGAGCCAGGCCGACGATCGTCACGCCATGATTGCGCCCGAAAGCTCGGCTGATTAGGACGCGAAAGACTCTCGAAGCGGAACCTCCATGCCCGGACAACGCCTGCTGATCGCCCTTGTTTGCCTCGCCGTCCTCGCCGATGCGCCGGCCCATGCCCAGACCGTTCCGTCTGGCGCCGCCCAGATGCGGCTGTCCTTCGCCCCCATCGTCAAGACGGCCGGGCCGGCGGTGGTCAATGTCTACAGCCGCCGCGTGGTGCGCCAGCAGGTCGACCCCTTCTTCCAGATGTTCGGCGGCGGCCTGGGCCTGTCGCGCGAGCGCATCGCCCAATCGCTCGGCTCGGGCGTCATCGTGCGGCCCGACGGGGTGATCGTCACCAACAACCACGTCATCGAGGGCGGCCAGGACATCATGGTGGTGCTGGGCGATCGGCGCGAATTCCCCGCCAAGGTGCTGCTCGCCGACTCTCGTACCGACGTCGCCGTGTTGAAGATCGACGTCGGGACCGAGCGCTTGCCGGTGCTGCCGCTGGCCGCGGGCGACCAAGCCCAGGTCGGCGACCTGGTGCTGGCCATCGGCGATCCGTTCGGCCTCGGCCAGACGGTGACCAACGGCATCGTCTCGGCGCTGGCCCGCTCGAACGTGGGCGTGACGGACGTGTCGTATTTCATCCAGACCGACGCGGCGATCAATCCGGGCAATTCCGGCGGCGCCCTTGTCGACATGAACGGCCAGATGATCGGCATGAACACCGCCATTCTTTCCCAGTCGGGGACCTCGTCCGGCGTCGGCTTCGCCATCCCCGCCGCCCTGGTGCGCCATGTGGTCGACGAGGCCCTGGGCGGCGGGGTCCAGGCGCGAACCTGGCTCGGCCTGAAGACGCAAGGGGTCACGGCCGAGATCGCCCGCTCCATGGGCCTCGATCGCCCCGATGGGGTGCTGATCACCGACGTCTGGCCGGGTGGCCCGGCCGACCAGGCGGGGCTCAAGTCCGGCGACCTGATCCTCACCCTCGATGGCGAGCCGGTGAACGACGAGGCCTCGCTGAACTACCATGTGCTGACACGCAATTCCGGCGACGCGGTGACGGTGCGGTACCGCGGGGCCAAGGGCGAACCCCAGACCGCGCGCCTGCGGCTGGCGCCGATTCCGGCCCTGCCGGCGCGCGACGAACAGACGCTCACCGGCCGCAATCCGCTGGCCGGCGCGACCGTGGCCAATCTCTCGCCGGCGGTCGCCGACCAGCTGGGCCTCGACCCCTTCGCCGCCGGCCACGGCGTGCTGGTGACCAAGATCGACGCCGGCTATGCCGCCAGTGCCGGCCTGCAGGCCGGCGACCTGATCGCCCAGGTCAACGGCCATGTCCCGACCAGTGTCGCCGAGCTGAAAGCGGTGCTCGCCGCCGCCCCCGGCGGCGCCTGGACCCTGGTCATCCAGCGCGGCGGTCAGACGATTACCGCCCAGTTCCGGCTCTAATTTCCCGAGGCGTCTATCGCCGCCAGCGGCCGACAAAGACGCCCGGGCCGCCCAGCAGGCCGAAATAGAAGCCGACGTCATAGGCCCAGCCGGTCGCGGTGGTCTCGTACATGTGCACGTCCCACGGCAGCAGGTGCGGCGCGAAATGGTTGATGACCTCGCCGATCAGGGTCGGCGGCCCGATGACGCCGTGCCAGAAGCCCAGCAGCAGCTGCGAGACCAGCCCGCCGGCCGCGGCATGGTGCGACTCCGCCGATCCGGCGACGCAGCCGCTGAGGGCCATCAAAAGCACCGCCAGGCCAGCCAGCCTGGCGAGATTTCGGGATCGGTCGGACATCGATGCGCCTCCGCACGGGCGATGCGCGCCCGTCGCGAAGCTCAACGCTAACCGCCCGCCGCCGTTCCGGCCAGGGCGCTAATCGGGACTCTACTTCAACGTCTTCCGCAGGGTGATCTCGGCGTTCAGCACCCGCGAGACCGGGCAGGTCTTCTCCGCCGCGTCGGCCAGCTTGTCGAAGGTGGCGCCATCCAACCCCGGCACGTCGGCGATCAGGGTCAGGGCCGACGAAACGATCTTGAACCCCGCCCCATCCGGCTCCAGCGACACCGCCGCCTCGGTGGAAAGCTCGCTCGGCGTATAGCCGGCCGCCTGGAGCTGAAAGGCCAGCGCCATGGTGAAACATCCAGCGTGGGCCGCGGCGATCAGCTCCTCGGGATTCGTGCCCTTGGCGTTCTCGAACCGGGTCTTGTAGGAATAGGGCGTCTCGTCCAGCACGCCGGAATCGGTGCTGATGTCCCCGTCGCCGTCCCGGCCGGTCCCACGCCACACGGCGCGCGCTTTGCGGATCATTGGTGGTTCTCCCCGAGCTTCTGGCTCGCCAGTTGCGCGCCTTGAATGTCGGGTCGAATCTTCTTCACGCCATACCGGCCGCGCCGAGGTGGGAAAAATAGAGCGCCTTGACTCTGGGGAACAAAACAAGAATAAGAACAAAACAGGTACGACTGAGGAGGTGGAGATGGTGGTTCGGTTGGCTCGCGAGACGTTGGCGCTTGCGTCGGTGGCGGGGTTTGTTTGGATGGTGTGTTCGGTGGCCCGTCTGGTCGCCTGAGTCGCGGCGAGCGGGTCGCGGACCTGAGGGACGATGGCGATGGCGGAAGAGGCCGGCGGTCTGGGCGAGGGGTTTGTCCACCTGCGGGTCCGCTCGGCCTATTCTCTACTCGAGGGCGCGATCAAGGCCGGGGCCGTCGGGTCGCTGGCGCGCGACGCCGGCATGCCGGCGGTGGCCCTGACCGACCGGGCCAACCTCTTCGGCGCGCTGGAGTTTTCGCTCGCCACCAAGGAGGCGGGGGTGCAGCCCATCGTCGGCTGCGCCCTGCCGGTCATCGGCATCGGCGAGGGCCCGCCCGAGCGGTGGGCGCGGACGCCGACCGTGGTGCTGTTGGCCCAGAACGAGGCCGGTTATCGCAACCTGATGGCGCTGTCCTCGGCCGCCTATCTCGACATCGAGTCCA
>DASQSO010000420.1:0-2011 GCA_035642335.1 Caulobacteraceae bacterium | reverse complement strand
GGTTGATGATGTGGGTCAGCTCGTGGCCCAGCACCGCCTCCAGCTCATCATGGTTCAGGTGGTCCAGGAGGCCGCGGGTGACGGTGATCGAGAACTGGCCCTCGTGCAGACCGCTGGCGAAGGCGTTCAGATCCTCGTTCTCGATGATGCGCAGGGTCGGTGTCTTCAGTCCCCGCGAAATGCAGAGATTTTCCAGCGTGTTGTAAAGCTCGGGATTGTCATGCCGCTCGATCGGCCGCGAGCCGGTGGCCATGTCGATGATCGTCTGGTTGGCGAAATAGGCGATGAAGAACCAGCCGATCGCCACGGCTATGGCGAGCGGCAGGCTTTGGACGGTCAGACTGAGCGCGTAGCTGAACGGGTCGCCGCCACCCAGGGCGTAGTCGTAAGGTTCGCGCACGAAGCCGCCGCCCAGCAGCACCAGCTCGATGGCGTAGAGCAGGAAAAACAAAAGGAACGGAAACCCCGCCAGCAGGAAGATCGAGCGGAGATTGTTGTTCCAGATATAGGTCTGAAGGCCGACGGCCTGCACGGTCGGGACGCCCCGCTAGAACTTCACCTGCGGCGCCGTCTCGGCCGCGGCGCGGTTCTCGCCGAGATCGAAGAAGGTGCGCGGCGTGAACCCGGTCGGTCCGGCGATCAGCACGGCCGGGAACTGCTGGATGGCGGCGTTGAACTCGGCGACCGCGTTGTTGAAGAAGCGGCGGGCGGCGGCGAGCTTGTTTTCGATGTCGGTCAGCTCGTCCTGCAGCCGGATGAAGTTGGCGTTGGCCTTCAGGTCCGGATAGGCCTCGGAGACCGCGAACAGTTGCCGCAGCGCGCCGGTCAGGGCGTTTTCCGCCTGCACCCGGTCCTGCACGGTGGAGGCCGAGGCGGCGGCGGCGCGGGCGGCGGTCACCGCCTCCAGGGTGCCGCTTTCGTGGGCGGCGTAGCCCTTCACCGTCTCGACCAGGTTCGGCACTAGGTCCTGGCGCTGCTTCAGCTGCACGTCGATGTCGGCGAAGGCCTGGTTGGCGTTCTGCCGCAGGCCGACCAGGCGGTTGTAGGTCCCGACCAGCATGAAGCCGAGCACGACCAGGATGACGACGATAATCAGAAGGGCGACCATGGCATTCCTTCAAGAACGTCCCGTGCAAGAGATAGGCGAGTCAACTCACGGGCGCCAGTGAAGCTCCTGTAACCGGTCAGCGCGGCCGGAACCGCTTGCTGGCGGGGAAGCCCCTGGGCGCCAGGCGGCCGGCGCCGGCGCGTTTGCCCAGCCAGTCGCGCCAGTCGGCCCAGGCGCGGCCGCGGCCGTCCGAGGTGGTCCAGGATGCGCCCTCCTCGGCGTTGAACACCGCCGCGTCGCGCAGGCCGCCCTCGCGATAGCTCTGCAGCTTGACCCCCTTGCCGCGCGGCATTTCCGGCAGTTCCGCCAGCGGGAAGATCAGCGCCTTGCCGTTGTCGCCGATCACCGCCAGGTGGTCGCCGGCGGCTTCGAGCGACACGATCGCCTCTCCGTTCAGCACCTGCTTGCCAGCGCGGCGAAAGGCGATGGCCTCGTCCTCAGGCATGATGAAGCCATAGCCGGCCTTCGACGCCAGCACCCGCCTGCGGCCGGGCTTGTGGGCGAAGACGTCGATGATGTCGACGCGGTCGTCGAGATCGAGCATCAGCCGCAGGGGCTCGCCCGCCCCCCGCGCCGACGGCAGCTTATCGCAAGCCAGGGTGAAGAACCGGCCGTCGGAGGCGAAGATCAAGAGCTTGTCGGTGGTCTCGGCTGGAACCAGGAAACCGAGCTTGTCGCCCTCCTTGAACTTCAGCTCCGAGGGGTCCTCGACGCGGACCTTGGCGGCGCGGATCCAGCCGCGATCGGACAGAATCACCGTGATCGGCTCGCGCGCCACCAGCGCCTCTATGGCCATAGAGGCGTCAACCACCGGCGCGTCGGCGAACTGGCTGCGCCGCCTGCCGATCACGGTGTCGGGGCCGAGGATCTTGCGCACGTCCTTCAGGCCGACGCCGACCAGCC
>DASQSO010000419.1:0-4530 GCA_035642335.1 Caulobacteraceae bacterium | reverse complement strand
GCTCCAGCGCGGCCTTGGCGGCGGCGACGAACGCCTAGCCGGCGCCCATGCTGAGCGAGCCGCCGAGGAAGGCGAAGTCCTGCACCATGACCACGGCGGGAGTGCGGTGGATCTCGCCGGCGGCGATGGAGACGGCGTCGCGCTCGCCGGATTCCTTGCGCGCCGCGGCCAGCCGGTCGCGATAGGGCTTCAGGTCGACGAAATGCAGCGGATCGTCCGGCGCGTGCGGGGCGTCGATATCGTCATGGACGCCGCCGTCGAAGGTGTAGGCGAAGCGCAGGTCGGCGCCGATGCGCATGTGCCGGCCGGCCGGCGTCACCCAGAGCGCCGCCTCCAGGTCCGGGCGATAGATCATCTCGCCGGTGTCGGGGCATTTGACCCAGAGATTGTCCGGCGCCTCGCGCTTGGCCACCAGCCGGCGAACGCCGGGCGCGATCTTCGACAGCCAGCCGCCGCGCTCACGCGCCGGCTTGGCGGGGGCAGAGGGGGGCGTCTGCGCCTGCGGCGCGCCGCGCTTGGTCGAAAAATCCTTCTCTACCGCCATGCCGTTCTAAGCCTGCACCCTCGCCGGACCGACCGCGCGGACAGCCTGGGCCAGACGCCGCGCCGTTGCCAGAACTCTTGAGGTCACGTTTTCGTTCGCCGCCAGGCCCGCGGCGATCTCATCGACCAGGGCCGAGCCGACCACGACCGCGTCGGCGACCTCGGCCACGGCGGCGGCCTGCTCGGGCGTGCGGATGCCGAAACCGACGGCCACCGGCAGGCCGGTCGCCCGGCGCACCCGCTCGACGGCCGGGCCGACGCTTGTCGCATCGACCGCCTTGACCCCGGTCACGCCGGCCACCGACACATAGTAAACGAAGCCCGCCGTGCGCCGCGCGATCACCGCCAGCCGGGCGTCGTCGGAGGTGGGGGTGGCCAGCCGGATCAGGGCGACGCCGGTCGCATCCAGCGCGTCGGCCAGCGGTTCGGCCTCCTCGGGGGGGCAGTCGACCACGATCAGGCCGTCGACCCCGGTCCGCGCGGCGTCGGCCGCGAAGGCGTCCAGGCCGTGGGTCATGACCAGGTTCATATAGCCCATCATTACGATCGGCGTGGCCTGGTCGGTCTCGCGGAAACGCCGCACCGTGTCGAACACCCGGTTCAGGGTCATGCCGGCGGCCAAAGCCCTTTGCGCCGAGCGCTGAATCGGCGGGCCCTCGGCCATGGGGTCGGAGAACGGAAAGCCCAGTTCGATGACGTCGGCGCCGGCGGCCGGCAGCGCCTTGACGATGTCCAGCGCGGTCTCGGCGTCCGGGTCGCCGGCCATGACATAGGCGACGAAGCCGGCGCGGCCCTCGGCCTTCAGAGCGGCGAAACGGGCCTCGAGGCGTTTGGCGCCGGCCATCAGCCGCGCCGCCCCAGATGCTCGGCCACGGCGGCCAGGTCCTTGTCGCCGCGGCCGGAGAGGTTGACCACCACCAGGCCGTCCTTGCCAACCTCGGCGGTCACGTCGGCCAGCCGGGCCAGGGCGTGGGAGGATTCCAGCGCCGGAATGATGCCCTCCAGCCGAGCCAAGAGCTGGAAGGCGTCCAGCGCCTCGTCGTCGGTGGCGCTGAGATAGGTGGCGCGCCCGACGTCGTGCAGGAAGGAATGCTCCGGCCCGATGCCCGGATAGTCGAGGCCGGCGGAGATGGAATGGGCCTCGAGGATCTGGCCCTCGCGATCCTGCAGCAGATAGGTCTTGTTGCCGTGCAGGACACCCGGCCGGCCGCCGTTGATGGCGGCAGCGTGCTTGTCAGTGCCCAGGCCGTCGCCGGCCGCCTCGACGCCGTAAAGGCGCACGCCGGCGTCGTTCAGGAAGTTGTGGAAGAGGCCGATGGCGTTGGAGCCGCCGCCGACGCAGGCCACCAGGGCGTCCGGCAGCCGGCCCTCCGCCGCGAGGATTTGCGCCCGCGTCTCCTCGCCGATCACCGCCTGGAAGTCGCGCACCATCGCTGGATAGGGGTGCGGACCCGCCGCCGAGCCGATCAGGTAATAGGTGTCGTGGACGTTGGTGACCCAGTCGCGCAGGGCCTCGTTCATGGCGTCCTTGAGCGTCGCCGCGCCGCTGGTCACCGGCCGCACCTCCGCGCCCAGGAGGTTCATGCGCAGCACGTTGGGCGCCTGCCGCTCCACATCGACGGCGCCCATATAGACCACGCAGGGCAGGCCGAGCCGGGCGCAGACCGTCGCGGTCGCCACGCCGTGCTGGCCGGCGCCGGTCTCGGCGATGATGCGGGTCTTGCCCATGCGCGCGGCCAGGAGGATCTGGCCGAGGCAGTTGTTGATCTTGTGCGAGCCGGTGTGGTTCAGCTCCTCGCGCTTCAGATAGATTTTCGCCCCGCCGAAATGGTGGGTCAGCCGCTCGGCGAAATAGAGCGGGCTCGGCCGGCCGCCATATTGGGTGAGGTCGCCCGCCAGCTCGGCGCGGAAGGCCGGGTCGGCCTTGGCCGCGTCGTAGGCGCGCTCCAGCTCCAGCACCAGCGGCATCAGCGTCTCGGGCACATAGCGGCCGCCATAGTCGCCGAAGCGGCCGGCCCGGTCGGGATAGGCCGAATAGTCGTTGGGCGTCGGCAGGGCGTTCACGGGGGTAAGGTGAGCTATGAGCTAGGCGCGGCGCGCCGCGTCCAGAAAGGCCGAAATCAGGCCGGCGTCCTTTAGCCCCGCCCCGCGTTCCACGCCAGAGGAAACGTCGACCATGGTCGCGCCGGAGGCGGCGATCGCCTCGGCCACGTTCCAGGGATCGAGCCCGCCGGCCAGGAGGTAAGGCCGCTCGAACCGGCGCCCGGCGAGCAGGCTCCAGTCGAAGGCCACGCCGAGGCCGCCGGGCCGCTCGGCGTCGGGGGCGGGCTTGGTGTCGAACATCAGGTGATCGACCAGGCCGTCGAAGGCGCGGGCGGCGTCCAGGTCGGCGGCGACCTGGACCGGCAGCGCCTTGATCACGCCCACGCCTGTGCGGTGGACGATCTCCTGGGCGCGGCCCGGCGTTTCGCGGCCGTGCAGCTGGATCAGGTCGGGGCGCAGTTCGCCCATGATGCGGTCCAGGCTGGCGTCGTCGGCGTCGACGGTGACGGCGACGATCTTCGCCCGCGCCCGCGCCGGCGCGGCCAGCCGGCCGGCCAGATCGGGCGCGACGGCCCTGGGGCTGGCGGCGAAGAAGTTGAATCCGACAAAGGCCGCGCCGCCGTCCAGCGCCGCCCGCACCGTTTCCGGCGTCGAAAGTCCGCAGATCTTGGTCAGGGTCATGGGCGTCGCCGACGATCAGGGCCAGCGACTTAAGGCTTCGCGCGCGCTTTCGCCAGCCGTGCGGCCGCCCTCGCCCCCGCTCTTCGCGGGGGAGAGGGTTGGGTGAGGGGGTCGCCGAGGTTCAGCAGCCGTGTCTTCGAAGGTATTTGCGCGGAGAGGCCGTTCCCCTCACCCTGCCCTCTCCCCGTTTCACGGGGCGAGGGTTCTCCTTAAGTCGCGCGACTCTTCAGCAGGTCGCGGATTTCGGCCAGCAGGGATTCGGTGGCGGTCGGGGGGGCGGGTTCGACCGGGGCGGCGGCTTCTTCGCGGCGCAGGCTGTTGATGGCCTTGACCATCAGGAAGATCGCCGCGGCGACGATCAGGAACTGGATGATGGTGTTGACGAAGACGCCGTAGCCGACCGCCACCTCGGCGGCCTTGCCGGCGGCGGGCTTCAGGACCCATTTCAGCGCCGCGAAATCGACGCCGCCGGTCAAAAGGCCGATCGGCGGCATGATGATCTGGTCGACCAGGCTTTTGACGATGGCCCCGAAGGCGCCGCCGATGATCACGCCCACCGCCAGGTCGACAACGTTGCCGCGGGCGATGAAGTCCCTGAATTCCTTGAGCATCGCTAAGCCCTATTCGTCGGCGTTGAGCCGTTCGCGCAGTTCCTTGCCGCTCTTGAAGAAGGGGACGTGCTTGGCCTTGACCTTGACCGCCGCGCCGGTGCGCGGATTGCGGCCGGTGCGGGCCGGGCGCGAGCGGACCGAAAAGGCGCCGAAGCCGCGCAGCTCGACACGGCCGCCGCCTTCCAGGGCGCTGGCCATGCGGTCGAGCACCACGCCGACCACCCGTTCCACGTCGCGTTGGGTAAGGTGAGGGTTCTCGCTCGCCAGTTTGGCGATCAGTTCGGATTTGATCATGCGTTCCCCCAAAACTCCCCAGCTAGACCATGGCCAAGTCCTGGTGGGTGTTCAAGGGGTTAGCCGCATTAAAACTTCCCGGGCCCGGACGCCGGGCCGCATGTCGCGGTCCCAGCGCCCAAAGCTTGAGCGGTTTTCCTAAGTCCGCCTACTCCTTGGCGGCCTTTTCGCGCAGGGCGGCGCCCAGAATGTCGCCCAGCGACGCACCCGAATCGGAGGAGCCGAACTTTTCGATCGCCTCCTTGTCCTCGGCCATCTCCAGGGCCTTGACCGACAGGGAGACGCGGCGCGCCGCCTTGTCGATGTTGGAGATCTGGGCGTCGAGCCGGTCGCCGACCGCATAACGCTCCGGACGTTG
>DASQSO010000418.1:0-2613 GCA_035642335.1 Caulobacteraceae bacterium | reverse complement strand
CCAGCACCCGTCCGATGGTGTCGATGCCGACGGCGAGGCCGAGGGCCCGCACCGGCCAGACCGCCAGGCCTAAGGTCGTTGGATCGCGCAGGAAGAGGCTGAGCACATGATGCGGTATGGCGGCGGCGATCAGGCCCAGCGGCGCGGTCACCCAGACCCCGCCCCAGGTGGCGCGCCAGCCCCAGGCCCGCGCCTCGTGGGGATCGCCGCGGCCGAGCGCCTGGCCGACCAGGGTGGCGGCGGCGATGCCAAGCCCGACCCCGGTCTGGATGGTCACCAGGGTCAGCGACAGCAACACATTGACCACCGCCGCCGAGGCCACGCCCAGCTGCGCGACGATGATGAAGGCGAGCATCAGCCCGAGTTGCGAAAGGCTTTGTTGCGCGCTGACCGGCCAGCCGATTCTGACGATCGCGGCCATGCCGGCGAGCCGCGGCTTGCTGCGCAGAAAGCCCGGTATGGGCCTGATCCGCCAGGCCAGGGCGAACTGCGCCCCGATGCCGATGAGGCCGCCCAGCGACATGGCCGCCGCGCCGCCGCTGGCGCCCATCGGCGCGACCGGCCCGAAGCCGAACATCAGCAGCGGCGTCAACAGCACCTGGATCGGCGCCAAGAGGGCGGTGACCGCAAACGCGATCGCCGGCCGGCCGGAGCCGATCCAGCAGGAATTGATCGGGATGGTGCAGGCCGAGAAGACCAGCGACGGCGCGGCGGCCCTGATCCAGGCGGATCCGGCAAACGCCGCGGCCGGCCCCGGCGCTATGGCCGCGACCGCCATCGGCCCGCCGAACCAAAGCAGGGCCGCTAGCAGTATCGCGAGCGGAACGGCGACCGCCATGGCGTCAGCCAACACCTCGCCGAGCCGGCTTTGCCGACCCGCGCCGGTGGTGCGCGAGGTGATCGCCTGCACGCCGGCGTCGACGCCGAACAGCAGGGCCAGGACAACGCCGTAGACCGCGCTCGCCGCCCCGACCCCTGCCAGGGCATTGTTTCCCAGCCGCCCGAGCATGGCCAGCACTACCAGGTTGACGGCGTTGAAGACGAAGTTGAAGGCGATCAGCGGCGCGCCGAGCCGGGCGATAGCCCTAGCCTGTTCCGCCAGGCGCGGCAGGCCGGACGGCGCCGACGCCGCAATCGTCATCGCTGGATTTTGGGCCGGCATGGAAGGGCCTCTGGGTTCGACCCAAGCTAGACGGCTCGTTGAATTTGAAATAATGAAATCGATTGATGAATGAATATGACAATCTGCAAATCAGGAAACTGGACGGCGGCCTGCTGCTGATCTTCCGCGAACTGCTGATCCGCGGCCAGGCCAGCGAGGTCGCCAAGCAGCTGGGCCTCAGCCCCTCGGCGGTCAGCCACGCGCTCGGCCGCCTGCGCGAGCTGTTCGGCGAGCCGTTGTTCATCCGCCGCGCCCACGGCCTGGAGCCGACCCAGCGGGCCCGCGAGCTGGGCCCGCGCATCGAGGCGCTGATCGAGATGATCGGCGCGACCGTCTCCACCGACGGCGGTTTCGATCCCGCTCGCTCGCGGCGTCGGTTTCGCGTCGCCTGCCCCGAATATATCGCCTCGCAGATCGGCGAGCGGCTGGTGGATATCTTTCGCCGCGATGCGCCGCGGGCCGCCTTTTCGACCCGCTGGGCCGTCCTCGACCGCGCCCTGCGCGCCGTACGCCGCGGCGAGATCGACGTGGCGCTGGGAATCTTCCCGCAGATTCCCGCCGGGCTGACCGCGCGGCCGCTCTATGACGACGACTATTGCGTCATCGCCCGTCGCGGCCATCCCGTGATCAACGGCTCGGTCGACCTCGCCACCTATGCCCGGATCGGCCACGTCTTCTGCGGGACCCCGGACGGCGCCCTCTCCGAGGACGCCCCCATCGACCGCGAGGCGATGGACGTGACCTACGGCAGCATTCCCGGCCCGAATCTGGTCCGCACCCACGCCTATGTCAGCCAGTGGGAGACGGCGATGATCATCGTGTCCGGAACGGACGTGCTGGCCGATTGCCCCCGCCGGCTGGCTGTGCGGCTCGCGGACACGCTCGGGCTGCAGGTGCTGGACCCGCCGACCCCGCCCTTCCCCTTCACCATCCAGGCGGTCACCCGCAAGGAAGCCGGCGACGAGGGCGTCGACTGGCTGCTCGCCCGCCTCGACGAAGCGGTCGCCGACTAGGGGCGAGACTCTGACAGATGGCGCCCATCGGACGAGCGGACATTCCGAGGGGCCGAGATGGGTGGAGGCTGTGTAAAAACTCCCTGACCTGCGGAAACTCGAAGCCTGACCGATCCGCATGCACGCGATTTTTGGCTCTGTGGCGCACGGAGAGCCAATTTCACTGTGAATTTGCGGCTACTTGGAAGCCCCCGCTGAGTTTTTACACGGCCTCGGTGGCGAGCCGCCCCCGCCAAGGCGCCCGCAAGCTGAGCTTGGCGGCTTTCCCTTGCCCGCCGGAGCCGGGCGTCGGTAAGGTCGCGGCTGCCGGCAAGGACGGGGCAGGGAGCGCATGGCGGCGTGAAGCGCGATGTTTGTTTTTGTAGCCGACACCTTCCTGGAGGACATGGCGCTGGTGATGTGCGTCGGCGCGATAGCCGTCGTCATCTGTCAGTTGCT
>DASQSO010000417.1:0-3294 GCA_035642335.1 Caulobacteraceae bacterium | reverse complement strand
TGGAATTCCTGCTGTTCGACGAGGACTTCCCGCGCTCGATCCGCTTCGCCACCTCGCGCATCGAGGAACAGCTGACCAGTCTGGCCCGCCGCGACCAGGCCTTCGAAGGCGCCGAACCGGAGCGGCTGGCGGCGCGGCTCTCGGCGCGGCTGAAGTTCGCCGACATGGACGAGGAGACCATGGGCGCCGGCGGCATCCTGGGCGTGGTGGTCGCCGAATGCTCGCGCATCCACCACGCCATCTACGAGACCTTCGTCGCCTACCCGCTCGAAGAAAGGCTGCCAGCGTAACCGCCCATGCTGCTCGAAATCCGCCACCTGACCCGATACCGCTACGACGTTCCGGTGCGCGAGAGCGTCATGGAGCTGTGGGTGCAGCCGCAGAAGAGCGCCGGCCAGCGCCTGATCAGCTTCGACCTGGAGATCGATCCGGCGGCGCAGCTCTTTTCCTATGTCGATCCCTTCGGCAACGCGGTCTACCATTTCGACGCGCCGCAGCCGCACGAGCAGCTCGCCGTCCGCTCTCAGGCGGTCGTGGAGACCGAACCGGCCGAACCCCTGCCCGATGCCCTGGACATAGGGGAATGGGAGCGGCTGAAGAGCGCCTTCGTGCGCGGCGAGCAGTTCGACTTCCTCCGCCCGCACGGCTACGCGGTGGCGACGCCGTCCCTGGAAGCCTTCACCAAGGCCTTCGAGATCGACCGTCTTCGCAAGGCCGACCCGCTGACCGCCGCGCGGGGCCTCTGCCAGGCGCTCTATGACGGACTGGGGTATGAGGCCGGCGTCACCCGCGCCGACAGCCCGATCGACGAGGCGCTGGAGGCCGGCCGCGGCGTCTGCCAGGACTTCGCCCACATCATGCTGGCCATCTGCCGCGGTTGGGGCCTGCCGGCGCGCTACGTGTCCGGCTATCTGTTCACCGATCGGGAGCACGGCGACCGCTCCGACCCCGACGCCACCCACGCCTGGGTCGAAGTCTTCCTGCCGTCGCTGCGCTGGGTGGGCTTCGATCCGACCAACAACACCGACGCCGGCGAACGGCACGTGACCGTCGCGGTCGGCCGCGACTATGACGATGTGCCGCCGTCGCGCGGGGTGTTCAAGGGCGAGGCCGACAGTGAGCTGGAAGTCGCCGTCTCCGTCCGCCAGACCCGCGCCGCCGCCGCCGAGCCGGAGTTCCTGCGCACCGGCCGGCCGGTGATTTCAGGCTCGGCGCGCCGGCGGCTGGCCGCCCAGGCGCTGGACCAGCAGTTGCAGCAGCAACAACAGTAGTAGTAGTAGTAGTAGTAGTAGTAAGGCTCAGAGCCGAACCGGCGTATGCAGCCGGCGATCCGCTGGGCTAGTGTCGCCGCCGATGAATCGCCCGGCCAATCCCACCGAACCGACCGCCCAGGCGGTGGAAGACTGGCTGAAGGCGCTGCCGGGCATATCGGACCTGCCGTTCAGGCCGAATCCGCCGGCGCTCTACGGGGTTTGCGACATCTATGACGACCTGAAGCTGGATGAGCCGGCCTCCCATCTGAAAACCTGGGACACGGCGATCTATCGCTGGACCCGCACCGACGACCTGAAGGCCTCGCGCCGGCTCTCGATGACGGAGACCCTGGCCGCGCGCTTGCACGATGCGGCCATGGACCGGCTGGTCGCGGGCTACCTGGACCCCAAGGCCAGCGTCACCATCGGCTTCATGGGCGGCCATAACGTCGAGCGGACCGCGGCCGCCTACCCGCATCTGGCGCGGATCGCCCGCGACCTCAGGCGACGCCGATGGTCTTCCTCGACAGCGCATACTGGGACCCCGGCCCGGAAACGGCGGCGGGCGCGGACGACCACGCCAAGCCGGCCTTCCCGCTGGTGCGCAAGCTGGCCACAGAGGCGCGCTATCCGTTCTATGAGCTTCTGCTGCTGTCGGACGACGCCGAAAAGATCATCACCTTCCTGTCCGCCAAGAACCCCTGCGAAACCCGGCGCACCGCCGAGATCCGCCTGCTCGGCGGCGCGCGCTAAGCTTAGACGAACAGGGCCGCCGCTTTCTGTAGCGCGATGAAGAGGCCGATGGCGAAGGGGACGCCCACGGCCAGCCAGCCGATCACGCCGGCAAGGCCGAAGGCGCCGCGGGCGGCCGTTTCGGCGCCGGCCGAAAGGGCCTCGCGCTGGGCGGCGCGTTCGCGGGCCAGTTCCTCGTCCGTCATGACGTGGCGATCATGCACCGGACGGAGCAGCAGATTGCAGATCAGGCCGACGAACAGGATCCCCGCCATGATGTAGAGGGTGCCGTCATAGACCTGGCTCTTGGCCACGCCGTGGTCGAGCTGGAACTGGCGCAGCCCGGCGATGAGGGCCGGGCCGGCCACGCCCGCCACCGACCAGGCGGTCAACACCCGGCCGTGGATGGCGCCAACCATCTGGGTGCCGAAGATGTCGGCCAGATAGGCGGGCAGCGAGGCGAAGCCGCCGCCGTACATGGTGAGGATCAGGCAGACCGAGGCCACGAACACGATGGGCAGGCCCATGTGTCCCCAGGTGGGCAGCAGGCTGTAGAAGACGATGCCGCCGATAAAGAACACGAAATAGGTGGTCTTGCGCCCGAGAACGTCCGACAGCGAGGCCCAGAAGATGCGCCCCAGGCTGTTGAACAGGCTGACCAAACCCACCAGGCCGGCGGCCGCGGCCACGATCGAGGCCTTCTGGGTCGTCGTGAGCACCGCCTTCACATCCAACCCCACCAGGCGCCCGCCGAACACCTCCTGGAACATCGGGCTGGCCATGGCGATCACCGCGATGCCGGCGGTGACGTTGGCGCAAAGCACGCCCCAGATCAGCCAGAACTGCTGCGTTTTCCACGCCTTGGCCAGATGCACGTGGCCGCTGGTGGTCATGGCCTTGCCGGCATCGCTCGGCGTCCAGCCGAGCGGCTTCCAGCCGGACGGCGCGATGCGGAAGCTGAAGGCCCCGAGCGCCATAACCACGAAATAGACCAGGCCCAGGCTCATCAGTGTGTAGGGCACGCCCTGGGCGCCGTTCGGGGCGAACTTCGCCATCAGCCATACCGCGAGGGGCGATCCGACCATGGCGCCGCCGCCATAGCCCATGATGGCGAAACCGGTAGCCATGCCGCGCCGGTCGGGGAACCACCTGATCAAGGTGGAGACGGGAGTGATATAGCCCAGGCCCTGGCCGATGCCGCCGATCAGGCCGCAGCCCAGGAAGACCAGCCAGAGCTGGTGGATCATCACGCCATAGCCGCCGACAACCAGGCCACCGCCCCAGCACAGGGCGGCGATGAAGCCCGCCT
>DASQSO010000416.1:0-4943 GCA_035642335.1 Caulobacteraceae bacterium | reverse complement strand
CAGTTCGTCGCCAGCCTCGGCGTAGATCTCGCCGGTTTCGTGGTTGACGATGTCACGGGCCATGTAGCGGCCGGCCAGCGCCTCGGGCGCGAGCAGCAGCGTCTTCAGGCCATTGTCGGCCAGGCGCTTGGCGGTGCGGGCGGAAATCTTGGCGCCGGCCGGCGCCACTTCCTCGCCGGTGTCGGCGTCGATGAGCGGCACGTCGGGCTTCACGCCCCGCCAGCGGTCGGCCTTGTAGGGGGTGGCCCAGCCGCCCCCACCTTGACTATCGGCGCGCTTCTCGAACGGCACGACGTCGTAGAAGGTGGTGAGAATCTCCTCGCCGTCCATGCCGAGGGCATAGAGGAAGGTGGTCGCCGGCAGCTTGCGGCGCCGGTCGATGCGGACATAGACGATGTCCTTGGCGTCGAACTCGAAGTCCAGCCACGAGCCGCGGTAGGGGATGATGCGGGCGGCGAACAACAGCTTGCCCGAGGCGTGCGTCTTGCCCTTGTCGTGGTCGAAGAAGACGCCGGGCGAGCGGTGCATCTGGGAGACGATCACCCGCTGGGTGCCGTTGACGACGAAGGTGCCCTTGTCGGTCATGAGCGGGATATCGCCCATGTAGACGTCCTGCTCCTTGATGTCCTTCACCGAGCGGGCGCCGGTTTCCTCGTCCATTTCAAAGACGATGAGGCGCAGCTTGACCTTGAGCGGCGCGGCATAGGTCATGTCGCGCTGGACGCATTCCTCGACGTCGTATTTCGGCTCCTCGAACTCGTAGGAGACGTATTCGAGCGTGGCGCGCTCATTGAAGTCCTTGATCGGGAAGACCGACTTGAAGACCGCCTCGATGCCTTCGTCGCGGCGTTGCGGCGGGCGGACTTCGCGTTGGAGGAATTGTTCGTAGGACGACCGCTGAACCTCGATCAGGTTCGGCATCTGCACGGCTTCGGGGATGCGGCCGAAAGATTTCCGGATCCGCTTTCTGCCGGTGAACGATTGCGCCATCAGGGCTCCCTTGGGTGCGCGAGGAACGGTCCCCGCGCGTCAACTGGTCCAAGCGTCCACCCTCGGATCAGACGGGGGGCCTCGAAATAGAGGCCGCGTGCCGTCTGCCGGACGCTGGATAGTCCCTTGAACGACAAAGCGTTCAAGGCGCCCCTTCGCGCTGGTCGGAGGGCGGCGGACCGCGCCTCGGGGCGAAAACGCTCGCGGCGGATGAATCCGGCCACGCGCGTACGAATCATGTCTCTGGTTTGAGAGGAAGGCGTATGTAGTCGCTCGTCGCGGATATGGGAAGACCCCTCCGCGCGAATTTTAACGCCTTCCAGCATCAAAATCCGATTTCGGTCGGACAGGCAAGCCGAATGCGCCGGCGAGCCTACTTGATGGTGATGGAGGCGCCGGCCGCTTCGAGCTTCTTCTTGATCTCTTCGGCTTCCTGCTTGGAGACGTTTTCCTTGACGTTCTGCGGCGCGCCTTCGACCAGGTCCTTGGCTTCCTTCAGGCCGAGATCGGAGCGGACGGAGCGGACTTCCTTGATCACGTTGATCTTCTTGTCGCCGCCGGCGGTGAGCACGACGGTGAACTCGGTCTGTTCCTCGGCGACTTCGGCCGGCGCGCCAGCGCCGGCGGCGGGAGCCGCGGCGGCCGCGACCGGCGCGGCGGCGGAGACGCCCCACTTTTCTTCAAGCAGCTTGGAGAGTTCGGCGGCTTCGAGGACGGTCAGCAAGGACAGGTCTTCGACCAGCTTTTCGAGTTTGGCCATGGGATGGGTTCCTTAAAACGATGGAGCGAATGGAGAGGGTTGGTTGAGGGCTTAAGCCGCTTCCTTGGCGGCATAGGCGCCGATGACGCGGGCGAGCGCGCCGGCCGGGGCTTGCAGCACGCCGGCGACGCGGGTGGCGGGGGCCTGCAGCAGGCCGACGAGCTTGCCGCGCAGCTCATCGAGCGAGGGCAGCTTGGCCAGGGCGGCGACCGCCTTGGCGTCCAGCACGTCCGCGCCCATCAGGGCGCCGATGACGATGAACTTCTCGTTGTCCTTGGCGTAGTCGGCGGTGACCTTGGCGGCGGCGACCGGATCGGAGGCATAGGCGATGGCCACCGGGCCCTTGAACAGCGCGCTGGCCGCCTCGCCCGATCCGTTCAGCGCCTTTTGCGCCAGGCGGTTCTTCACCACCTTCAGCGAGGCGCCTTCCTTGCGCAGGCGACCGCGCAGGTCGTTCATGTCGGAGACGGTCAGGCCAAGATAGTGGGTGACGACAACGGCGCCGGCGCCGGCGAAGACGCCCTTCAGAGACTCGATCGATTCCGACTTCTGAGCGCGGTCCATGTCTCAAGCCTCCTAAAATCAAACACCATCCGAACCGGCGCGGGTCGCCCGGCCGGTGAAAAACCTGCTGTCCAATGGTAAGGAAGCTCAAGCCGCGCGACGCCGGCGCCTAAGGCGCGACCGCGGGCCGTTCGCATCCCCATCTCCCCGCGGCGTTAAGGATTAAGCCCCGAGGGGCCCGCGGTTCTCGGACAGGACCGTTACGGGCAAACCCGCAACGGAGCGCGGCGTATAGAAGACACGCGCGGAGAAATCAACCGGGAGAAAAACCGCCAAGGTCTAAGCGGGGACGATATCGGTCCTGGAGAAATCGTCGCCCTTGACGAGCAGAACCACGCCTCGCGTTCGGGCGCAGGCGTAGGCGAAGCAGTCGCCCATATTCAGCCGCGCCGGATGTCGACCTTTGCCGAAACGGCCCATCGCGTCGAGCGCGGCCTCTCGTTCGGCCTCGCCGATGGAGACGAAGTCGATCTCCGCCGCATTGAGGAAGCGGGCGACGGTCGCGCGGGCGACGGCCGGCTCGACGCCCAGCACCCGCATGAGGGCCCGGACAGTCTCAAAAACAGCGATGGCTGAGGTGTAACGGCTGGGCGCGGCGATCAGCTTGGCGGTCAGATCATCGGCATCCGCTTCGTTCAGCAAGATCGCGCAGATCGCCGAGGCGTCGATGAACATTAGTCATCGCCCGAGAGGTCATCGAAAAAAGCCTTGTCCGCCATAAGCCCCGTACGGGGAAGCGCGGCCACGTCCTGTTGAACCTGGCGAATGCGCTCGCGTACGGGCGTCGCGGACTCGTCCCGCTTGAGCTCCGCGCTCACCGCCAGTTTCACCGCTTCGGTCAGACCGATGCCGCGCGTGCGCGCCAGTTCGCGGACCAGGATGTCGGTTTCAGGATCGCGGATATGAAAGGGCATGGCGTCCTCGTCTAGACGGATAGATAACCTGAGCTATCCGTCTAGACGAGGCGAACCCTCAGGCGGCGGTGATGCTCGCCGGTTCGACCTTGAAGCCGGGGCCCATGGTGGAGCTGAGCGAGATGCCCTTCACATAGGTTCCCTTGGCGCCGGAGGGCTTGGCCTTGTTCAGGGCCTCGACCAGGGCCTGGACGTTGGCCAGCAGGGCGTCGTCGGTGAACGAGGCCTTGCCGACGCCGGCGTGGACGATGCCGGCCTTTTCGACGCGGAACTCGATGGCGCCGCCCTTGGCGTCCTTGACCGCCTGGCCGACGTTCGGCGTGACGGTGCCGACGCGCGGGTTGGGCATCAGGCCGCGCGGGCCCAGCACCTTACCCAGCCGGCCGACCAGGGCCATCATGTCGGGGGTGGCGATCACCCGGTCGAACTCCATGAACCCGCCCTGGATGCGCTCGACCAGCTCCTCGGCGCCGACGATGTCGGCGCCGGCCGCCTCGGCCTCGGCGGCCTTGGCGTCCTTGGCGATCACGGCGACGCGCATGGCGCGGCCGGTGCCGGACGGCAGGCTGACGACGCCGCGGACATTCTGATCGGCGTGGCGCGGATCGACGCCGAGATTGACGGCGATCTCGATGGTCTCGTCGAACTTGGCGGTGGCGTTGGCCTTCACCAGCTTGACGGCTTCTGGCAGCGGATGCAGCGCCTCGCGGTCGCCGGTCCAGGCCTGTTCGCGTTTCGGAAGTTTCGCCATGCTCAGCGCTCCACCACGGTGAGGCCCATCGCGCGCGCCGAACCCTCGATGATGCGGGCGGCGGCTTCGATGTCGTTGGCGTTCAGGTCCTTCATCTTCTTCTCGGCGATGTCGCGCAGCTGGGTGCGGGTCACCTGGCCGACGGTCTCGCGGCCGGTGGTCTTGGCGCCGGACTTAATGCCCGCGGCCTCCTTCAGGTAGAAGGTCGCCGGCGGCGTCTTGGTGAGGAAGGTGAAGCTCTTGTCCTGATAGACGGTGATCACCGTCGGCAGCGGCGTGCCGCGGGCGACGTTCTCGGTGCGGGCGTTGAACTCCTTGCAGAAGCCCATGATGTTGACGCCGCGCTGACCCAGCGCCGGCCCGATGGGCGGCGAAGGCGTCGCGGCGCCGGCGGGCACCTGCAGTTTGATATAGCCCAAGATCTTCTTGGCCATCTGGTCCTCTCATGCGGCCGGCGAACCGGCCTGGTTGAAGAGCCGTGGTGAAGTTGGGGTTGGCGCCCCTCCCACGGATTTGTTCATTCGCTAGTCGGCGAAGCGCGGGCGTGTAGCAGTTCGCGCCCTTTGGGGCAATGCATGCGGCTGGGCTCGATTTCACCACGAAGGGCACGAAGGGCATAAAGCTACAGCACCAGGCGGCGCACGCCGTTCTTGAAGAGTTCGACATTGAAGTTCATGAGGAAACCGAGCCGATGACCCGAGAGCTTGAGATAGGTCAGGACTTGCGCCTCATGGAGGCGCGAAGGCGCCTCGACGGCCTTAATCTCGATGACGATCAGATCCTCGACGACAATGTCGAGCCTATAGCCGGCGTCAAGCCTCACGCCTTCGTAAACGACCGGCAGCGCCACTTGGCGGCGTAGCGATATGCCGCGAGTCACAAGCTCGTAGGCGAGGCAGTGTTCGTAGGCTGACTCCAACAGCCCGGGACCGAGAGCTTTGTGAACCTTCAGTCCTGCATCGAC
>DASQSO010000415.1:0-8263 GCA_035642335.1 Caulobacteraceae bacterium | reverse complement strand
CGTTGGCGACGCGCAAGGCGGCGAAGCGCTGCTCATAGCCCTCGGCGAACAGGGTCTTGTCGGCATAGCCTTCCATCAGCCAGGCGACCGGCAGGTCGGGGGCCTCCCAGTAGTCCCACTTGGCGAACTCGTTGACCGGTGAATCGACGGAGACCTGGCCGAAATCGATCAGGCCGGACAGCCGGCCCTGGTGGACCAGGACGTGGCAGGCGCGGATGTCGTTGTGGGTGAGGGCGCGCGGCTGGGGCGCGGCCAGCGCCGCCTCGACGAAACGGAAGGCACGACCCATGGTGGCGCGCTGCAGCCCGGCGCGGCTGGCGATCTCCGTGAACTCGGCTTCCAGGCTGAGGAAATCGTCGGTGTCACCTTCGAAAAAGCCGGCGCCGTCGCCGAGGTCGGCCGCGGTGATCGAATGCAGGCGCGAGAGCTGCTCGCCCACCTGCCGGACCACCGCGCGCAGGGTCTCGGGCGGCAGGTCAAGGCTGTCCGAGAGGCGCTCGCCCGGCAGCTTTTCCAGGATGCAGACCTCGAGCGCACCGGTATCGCTCGCCAGCCGCTGGATCGACAGCACCTCGGGCACGGCCATGCCCAGCGCCAGGCACCGCTCGATGGCCCAGCGCTCCTTGTCGAACACCCCCAGAGACTGGCGGGCGATGCGCACGATCGCCTCCAGCCCGCTCTCGAAGGCGAGGGCATAGACCTCGTTGGCCTCGCCGTGGACGATGCGGGTCTTGGCGGCGATCGGGCTGGCGGTGACGGCGCGCGCCGCCTGGCGGATGAGATCGTCCGGGGTCTGAAAGCCGGCGTGCAGGGCCGCCAGATGCCGGTCGTAGTCGTCCGCCATGGCCGCTAAACTGTCGGATCCTCGCCCACCTGCACCAGCATCTTGCCGAAGTTGTCGCCGCGCAGCATCTCGGCGAAACAGGCGGGGACGGCCTCCAGGCCCTGGCGGATGTCTTCGCGGTATTTCACCTCGCCCGACGCCACCCAGGGCGTCATCCGGCGAAGGAATTCGTCGTGGTGATCCTGGACGTAGTCGCCGACGGCGAGACCGCGCACGCTGACGCCGCGCGCCTTGAACACAGCATCGCCGCGCTGCATCAGGGCGGCGCGGGCGTCGCCGCCGGCGTCGCCATAGTGGGCGATCAGCCCGCAGATGGTCATCCGCGCGCCGGTGTTGAACAATGGCAGCACCGCGTCGAACAGCGCCCCGCCGACATTCTCGAAATAGACGTCGACCCCCGCCGGGCAGGCGGCGCGCAGATCGTCCGCCATGGTGGGGCTGAGGTGCGAGACGCAGGCGTCGAAGCCCAGCTCGTCAACCACGAACCGGCATTTCGCCTCGCGCCCGGCGATCCCCACCACCCGCGCGCCGGCGAGCCGCGCCAGCTGGCCGGCGATCTGGCCGACCCCGCCGGAGGCCGCCGACACGACCGCGGTCTCGCCCGGCCTGGGCGCGGCCTGCAGCACCATCCCCGCATAGGCGGTCAGGCCGAGCATGCCGAGGACGCCGACGGCCTGGGAGATGCGCCCATCGGCCGGGTCGAGCTTGCGCGGGATCATGTAGGACGGCCGCGCCACGCCCTCGCCCATCAGCCCGTATTCGGCCCAGCCGTTGGTGTTGAACACCAGGTCGCCCGCCTCGAAGCCTTCCATCCGGCTTTCGACCACCTGAGCGACGGTGCGCGCGTGGCAGGGCGCGCCGGGCGCCTCGACACCGCGCTTGTTGTAGCCCCACTGATAGGGGTCCAGGGAGATGTAGAGGGTGCGCGTCAGCGCCTGGCCCGGCCCCGGCGCGGGCATCGGCGCCTCGCGCAGGGCGAAGGTCCCGGCGTCCGGCCAGCCGCCGAGGGGTTTGCCGGACAGGGTCCAGTATCGGTTCATCGGCGCCTCCAAGCGGCCTTCCGTCTCTGTACGGGGCCGGCGGCGGGGTTGGCAATCGAGGCGACCTCGACTCAGAGAGACGCGCCGCCCTGGTCGGATCGGGTTCTCGCTTCGGCGCGGGACGACTCGCTGTAGTGTTGCAAACAGTCCACCTGATTCATCGCAACCAACGAGGTTCACTCGATCGCGCTCGATTTGTTAACCACAAGGGTTGATTCTATTCCCAGCGGAACGTCTCCACTCCTGCCTCGCTTAGGCTCTGCATGTCAGTCCGGCGTCAAACCCTCATTCTGGTTGTCGAAGACGAAGCGCTGGTTCGCCAATGCGCCGTCGCGCAACTGGAGGACGCCGGCTTCGCGGTGATCGAAGCGGCCGACGCCGAAGAGGCGCTGCGGTCATTCAAGGACCATGCGGCCGTCACCACGGTGTTTACCGACATCAACATGCCCGGCGAATTCGACGGCCTCTCGCTGGCGCACCAGATATCCCAACTGCGCCCCGGCGTGCAGCTGATCCTCACCTCGGGGCGCGGCGCGCCGCTCGAACGCGAGCTTCCTGTCGGCGGCAAGTTCCTGCTGAAGCCCTACGACTGCAATCACCTGACCGCCCTGATCAAGGCCGCCTGAAGACCTCTCCAAAAGGGCGCGCGAGCCGGTGGGAACGGGCCGGCTATGGTGTGTGGAGCCGGCTTGGCTCGATGACGAATTCAAATCGGCAGAGCAACCCGTCCGGTTCGAACGCCAGCTCCGTCTTGCCCCCGGGCTCGCGCGAAACCGCCGCGCGGATCATGCGGCTGCCGAATCCGCTTCGCCGCGGCGCGGCGGATATCGCCTCCCCGCCCGTCTCCTTCCATTCGATGCGCACCCGACGGCGATCGCCTTTGGGCCGGACGGTCCACCTGATCGAGACCTTGCCGTTTGGGGCCTTCAGCGCCCCGTATTTGAGCCCGTTGGTCGCCAGTTCGTGCGTTGCCAGCGCCAGGGCGCCGGCGGTCTGTTCGGAGACGGACAGCGGCGGCCCGTCAATGCTGATCGGCGAAGCTTTGGCCGGATCGGCGAACGGCTGGAGGACCTTTTCCAAGACCTGCCTCAGGTCCGCCTGGCGCGTCGAGGAGGCGACAACCAGTTCGCCCGTCCACAGAAGCGCATGCACCCGACCCAGAAAGACGTTCATGAAGGCGTCGACCGCCGGCTCGCCATCCGGCCGCGATTGACGCGCCAGCGTATCGATGACGGTGGCCAGGTTTTTGACGCGGTGCTGCACCTCGCCGAGGATCAGATTCATCTGCTCCATCGCCCGACGATTATCGGTGATGTCGCGCGCGACCTTGGAGGCGCCGACGACCACGCCAGCGGCGTTTCTGATGGGCGATACGGTGAGGGAGATGTCCACCAGGCTGCCGTCCTTGCGCCGCCGGATGGTTTCGTAGTGATCGATCCGTTCCCCGCGGCGCAGGCGCGCCAGGATGGACGGCTCTTCATCCCGCCGGTCCTCGGGGATCAGGATGATGATCGACTGTCCAACCATCTCTTCGGCGGTATAGCCAAAAAGCCGCTCCGCCCCCTGGTTCCAACTGGTGATGATGCCGTCGAGGTTCTTCGACAGGATGGCGTCGTGGGACGATTCGACGATGGCGGCGAGGTATTGCCTGAGTTCTCCGGCGTCTTCCGGTTGGCCCGGACCGTCCGTCGCGCTTGTCCGTTGTTTGGCCATCAGATCATCGGCAATCGTGCTGCAGCGCCACCAGCACAGCTTGGACCGGCGTCCCGGCCGGGTCAAACTATGCGATACTGGCGTCGCGGTCGCTGGGAAGAGACTCATGGCGGACAGGCAAAAAGGGTCCGAGGTCGCGCAGTTCGCGCAACGCCGGCAGTTGACCGTGCTGTTCTGTGATCTTGTCGATTCGACCGCGCTGGCCTCCCGCCTCGACCCGGAGGACACGGCCGACGTCTACCGAGACTTTCGTGACGCCTGCGCCGCCATCATCGAGGCTGCTGGCGGCTATGTCGCCAAGTACATGGGCGATGGCGTCATGGCCTACTTCGGCTACCCCACGGCGCACGAGGACGACGCCGAACGCGCCGTACACGCGGCGGTGGGGCTAGTGCGCGGTGCAGCCGAGCTTCGTACGAGCCCCGACGTGCGCCTCGCCGCGCGCGTCGGGATCGCGACTGGGCTCGTGGTCGTTGGCGACCTGGTCGGCGAGCGTTCCAGCGAGGCGCGCGACGTCGTCGGCGAGACGCCGAACCTTGCGGCCAGGTTGCAGGCCGCCGCGGCGCCGAACGAGATTCTGGTCTCCAACCACACCCGACGGCTCGCCGCCGGCCTCTTCACCTTTGAGGATGGCGGCCGCCCGCCGCTCAAGGGGATCAAGCTTGAGAGTTCGGTTTGGCGGGTGGTCGGCGCCAGGCTGGTCCCGGACCGCTTCCGCGCCCGCCAGCCCGTGGCCCGCGCCCCGATGATGGGCCGGGAAGCGGAGCTCGAAACCCTGTTCGAAGTCTGGCGCGCCTGCCAGGGCGGGGGCGTGCGTATCGTCGGGATCGTCGGCGAAGCCGGAATCGGAAAGTCTCGCCTGGCCGACGAGTTTCATCGCGCTATCGCCAGTCGTACCCCGCACATCTGGCTCGAGGGGGGCGGCGTGCAGTTGTTTAGCAACACGCCGTTCTACCCGGTGGCGCAGGCGATCCACCGCCGACTCTCGGATGGCCGCCCGCTGGGCCCCGACGAACTCCTGCAACGCCTCGCCCATTCCCTGGCGCTTGTCGGCATCGGCGACGATGCGCTGGCGCTGATCGCCGAGCTGATCGACGCCGCGCCGCCTGACGCCGGTCCTCCGATCGCGGGCGAACAGCGACGGCGCGCCTTGATCGGCGCGCTGGCCGACTGGCTGGTCAGGAGTGCGACCCGCTGGCCGACGGTTCTCGCCATCCAGGATCTGCAGTGGGTCGATCCCTCGACCGTCGAATTCCTTGAGGAGCTTATCGCTCGGGCGGCGCAGGCGCGGCTGCTGATCCTCTATACCGCCCGTCCCGACACTCCAGCCGCGTGGGCGACAGCCGAGACCCGCATCACGCTTCGCCCGCTCGACCGCGAGAGTGCGCGCAACCTGGTTACGGCGACCGCCGCCAGCGCGCTAGCCCCCGACCTCCTGGAGCGGATCGTCAGTCGGGCGGGCGGGGTGCCGTTGTTTGCCGAAGAGCTGGCGCTGCTGGTCGGCGACGAGGCGCGCGAGGCGCCGGCCGCCATACCAAGCGCGCTGTCCGACCTGTTGATGGCGCGGCTCGATCAGGTTGGGCCGGCGAAGGAGCTCGCGCAAATGGTGGCGGTGCTGGGGGACGACGCGCCGCTGCCCTTGCTCGGCGCCGTCGCCGGCCTCGGCGAAGCGGAGCTGGCGGCCGCGCTTGATAGGCTGGTCGCCGCGGATCTCCTGGTCGCGCACGAGGCCAACGGCCGTCGCAGCTACGCCTTTCGCCATGCCCTGATCCAAACCGCGGCCTATGAGACGCTGCTTAGGCAACCTCGGCGCGGCCTGCACAAGCGTGCGGCCGAGGCGATGCGCGAGCAGCTGCCCGAGTTGGCCGAGCGCCATCCCGAGGTGCTGGCCCAGCACTGGCTAAAAGCCGGCGAGCACAGAGAGGCGGTGGCCGCGTGGCGGCGCGCGGCGGCGGTGGCCACGGCGCGCCACGCCTTGCGAGAGGCGCTTTATGCCGCCGAGCAGGGCATCGCGGTCATTGGCTCGCTGCAAGCCTCGGCCGAGTTGGAGCGGGACGAGATCTATCTGCAGAACCTGGTGGTCAACGCGGCTGGGGGCGTTGAGGGTTATGCGTCTCCGCGGGTTCTCGCCGCGATCGAACGTTCGAAGCGGCTCGCAGAGCAGCACGGCGGGGTCGCCGAGGCGTTACAGCGCGCCCTGGGCGAGTGGGCGGCCCGCTCGAGCCGTGGCGACTATAGGGGCGCGGCGGAGCCTGGCGACCGCTACGTCCAGTTGGCGCGCTCCGAGGGCGGAGAAGGGGCGCTCGCGTGCGCTCAGATGATCCTGTTGACCCGTTACCGGCAAGGGGACCTGGCCAGCGCCGAGGCCGCTTTTCGGGCCGGCGAGTCTTACTTCCAGCATCACGAGTTCTTGCGCCAGGCCGGCGCCGCGCCGCAGGTGTATGGGAGCGCGGCAACCGTCGCCTGGCTTTTGGGACTGGGCGAAGAGGCGACGCGCCGGAGCGACCTGAGCCTTGAGCTATGCAAGGCGATCGGCCCCTACGATCTGGCGTACGCCCGGCATATGGCGGCGCAGCTGCATGTGCTGCGCGGTGACGCCACGAAGGCGGAACGCCTGGCGTCGGAGAATATCCTCGTGGCGGTGGCGAACGGCTACGGGCCACTGGCGTCGCTTACGCGGATCACGTTGGGACGGGCGCTCGCGGCGCTAGGCAGCGCGCGAGAGGGCGCCGCCCTTATTGAGGCCGCGCTGTTCGGACCTGGGGTGCGCGGCGCGCGCGGCTCCCAGACCTTGTATCTCACCTGGTTCGCGGAAGCTCTCGTCGCGGCTGGTGACGCCGAGGGCGCGGGACGCGCGCTCGAGGAAGCGCTCGGTGTGAACCCGGGCGAAACCTACTTCCGTCCAGAGACCCTTAGGGTACGAGGCGACCTTGCCCGCGCCAGGGGTCGTGTCGACGATGCCGAAGCCGACTACCAGGCTGCCGTCGCCCTGGCGCGCTCAATGGGCGCCGCGGCTCTGGCCCAGCGGGCGATGTCCAGCCTTGCCGGGCTGCGCGGCTCGCAGGGCCGGCGGGACGGAAGGGGGACCGTCGGGGCATAAAATACCGGCTCCTGGCGCGCCCGCCGCCCAAGGGGTAAACTCCGCCCTATCGCCACGGTTGAGGGGAACGATCGATGTCAGAGAAATACCATAGCATTGCCGACGAGGTCCACGCGTTGAACTGCGCGCCAGGCGTTGTCGAGGGCCTGACGACCGACGAACTGGCCGCGCTACACGCCTACAGGCAGGACTGTGTGAACGATTTGAAGAAGCTTTACACGGCGTGGGGCGAGGTGAAGGCGGATGACTTCATCCGCCCCCTCATGCACAAACTGTCGCGGCTGACAGAGTAACGGCGTCGGGCGGCGGGGGGGCTGGGGCCAAGACCCCCACGTCGACCTCGCGGACGCCCGGTCGTGGCGTCGCAGCCCTCGGGCCGCCGAATATCCGCGCGGTCCGCCCCGTGGTTGCGGGAACGAATGGTGCCGCTGCCGCACCCCGAGACCCCGCGCGCCGCCTGGGCGCGCGATGCCGGCCTGCTGGGCCGCGAGCCGGCCTTAAGGCCGCTAGACGCCGTAGGGCAGGCAGACCCAGGGGTGGCGGTGGATTTCGTAATAGGAGTGCGCCGGTTCCGGGAAGTTCGGGTCCGCGAACGCGCCGACGGCGACGGCGATGATATCCGGCTCGCAGTCCTCGGTGAACCAGACGGTCGAGCCGCAATTCGGGCAGAAGCGGAACTCGAACGCGGTTCCCTGCTCTTCGCCGACGCGGCGCCAGACGCGGGCCTCGCCGGCCAGCGTCACCTGATCCCTTGACCAGCGCGCCTGTATGCCGAAGACGCTGCCGGTGCGTTTCTGGCAGGCGAAGCAGTGACAGACCGAGGTGCGGACCGGACCGTCGGGCGCGGTGAGGCGGAGCTGGCCGCATGAGCAGGTCGCGGTGCGCGTCATGAGGCCAGCATAAGTCCGCCCGAGGCCGCCGGGCAACTGGGAAACAGGCGCGGCCGTCAGCGTTCCCCTGACCGCTATCGCGCCGGCCCTATCGTGGCCCTTGGAGCCATCGCGGAGCGCAGCCTTGAAAAACGCCACCCCAGACACCGTTGACAGCAAGGGCCTCCGCCCTGGCTCGCTGGATAACGCCAGCGCCGGCCGCGTCATGGCCGTCAAGCCGCCGAAATCGGCCGTGGCCAAGGGGAACTTGAGCCCCCGCAACCGCGCCGCGATCATCAACGGCGACTGACCCCGATGGCCGCCAGGAGCGCAGGAAAATGGATCTCAGATCTCAAGGCCAACGCCCCAAGGGCCTCGGGCCCAAAGCCGCGGCCGGCGCCCAAGGCCGCCGCACCGAGCCAGGGCCTGTTCAGCGGCAAGGCGGCGGTGCGCCGGCCCTAGACGCCGCCAAACCTACGGCAGGCCCCGCCGCCAAGCCCCGCGCCTACCGCCTCGGCCGCGTGGGCCTCGCGGCCCTTTGCGCGCGGCTGGCCGCCGGCGAGCCGCTCAGCCTGGCCTGCCGCGATCCGTCCCTGCCGGACGAGACGGTGGTGCGCGAGGCCATGGCGGCCAGCGCAAGGACCGCCACCGCCGTCACCGCCGCCCGCGACGCCGGCTTCGACGCCATCGCCGCCCG
>DASQSO010000414.1:0-5406 GCA_035642335.1 Caulobacteraceae bacterium | reverse complement strand
GGTGATCAGGGGCGCGGTCAGCTTCACCAACAACGACGGCTGGGGGTTTTCGGAAAAGCGCCTGGCCAAGGCCTGCGGCTTCAACGAGGTCAGGCTGATCAACGATTTCGCCGCCCAGGCCCTGTCCATCGACCGGCTTTCCCCCGGCGACACGCGGCTGATCGGGCCGAGGGTCAGGGGCCGCGCCGGCGCCACGGCGGCGATCATGGGTCCCGGCACCGGCTTCGGCGCCGCGGCCCTGGTCAGGGACGGCCGCCGCCACGCGGTGATGACGGGCGAGAGCGGCCATTGGGCCTTCGCGCCGGAGGACGAGGTCGAGATCGAGATCCTGCGGCGGCTGATGGTGCGTTTCGGCCAGGTCTCGGTCGAGCGGGTGCTGTCCGGTCCCGGCCTGCTCAACCTCTACCAGGCCATGGGGGCGATGACCGGCGAGCCCGCCGGCCTCGCCGCGCCCGCCGACGTCACCCGCGAGGCCCTGGCCGGCGAGGGCCTGGCGCGCGAGGCGCTTGGCCGCTTCTGCGCCATCCTCGGCTCCATCGCCGGTAATCTGGCCCTGGCCACGGGGGCTGAAGGCGGCGTCTATATCTCCGGCGGCATCGCCCCGGACATCTTCGACTTCCTCAAAACCAGCGACTTTCGCCGCCGCTTCGAGACCAAGGACCGAATGAGCGACTATCTCGCGACCATCCCCACCCGCGTCGTCACCCAGCCGCACACGGCCCTGATCGGCGCGGCGGCGCTGCTCGGCGACCTGACATGATCCGCGCCCGCCGCGCCCGCATCGTCGCCACGTTGGGGCCGGCCAGCCAGGCGCCGGAGCGGGTCCTGGCCCTTGCAAGGTGCGGGGTCGACGTCTTCCGGCTGAACTTCAGCCATGGCGAGCATGCCGAGCACGCCGCGGCGCTGGAGGCGGTGCGGGCGGCGGAGGCCGCCATCGAGCGACCGCTGGCGGTGCTGGCCGACCTGCAGGGCCCGAAGTTTCGCCTCGGCGCCTTCGCCGGCGGCAAGGCCCAGATCCAGCCGGGCCAGCGGTTCAGGCTCGACCTCGATCCCGCCCTCGGCGACTGCGAGCGGGTCTGCATGCCCCATTTCGAGCTGTTCGCCGCGCTCGGCGACGGGGCCGAGCTGCTGCTCGACGACGGCAAGGTGCGGCTGAGGATCAGCGAAAGCGGCAAGGATTTCGCCGATACCGTGGTGATCCAGGGCGAGGCGCTCTCCGACCACAAGGGCGTCGCCCTGCCCGGCGCGGTCATTCCACACCCGGCCCTGACGGCGAAGGACCTCGATGACCTCGCCTTCGCCCTGCGCATCGGCGTCGACTGGGTGGCGCTGTCCTTCGTGCAGCGCGCCGCCGACATGGCCGAGCTGCGCCGGCTGGTGCGCGGCCGCGCCGCGGTGCTGGCCAAGATCGAGAAGCCCGCCGCCCTGCGCGACTTGGCCGCCATCCTCGACCTCTGCGACGGGGTGATGGTGGCGCGCGGCGACCTGGGCGTCGAGCTGGAGCCGCAGGAGGTGCCGGTGGCGCAGAAGAACATCGTGCGCGCCGCCCGCACCCGCGGCCTGCCGGTGATCATCGCCACCCAGATGCTGGAATCGATGACCGCCTCGGCCTCGCCGACCCGCGCCGAAGCCTCGGACGTCGCCAACGCGGTCTATGAGGGCGCCGACGCGCTGATGCTATCGGCCGAGACCGCCGTCGGAACCTACCCGACCGAGGCGGTGACCATCATGAGCAAGATCATCGAGCGGGTGGAGCGCGACCCCAACTGGCCGGGCCTGATGGACGCCGAACATGGCGGGGTCGAGGACGAGGACGCCGACGCCCTGGTCGCCGCCGCCCGGCGCGCGGCGGAGTCCGGCGGCACCGCCTGCCTGGTCGCCTTCACCACCACCGGCGTGACGGCCATGCGCCTGGCGCGAGAACGGCCTTTGCAGCCGGTTCTGGCCCTGACCTCCGACATCAATGTGGCGCGACGCCTCGCTCTGGTCTGGGGACTGGAGCCGAGGCTTTCGGAGCAGCCCAAGGGGCTGGATCACCTGACCAAGGGCGCGGCCAGCGTGGCGGCGAAACTCGGCCTCGCCCCGCCCAACGGTCGGGTGCTGATCCTGGCCGGGACCCCGTTCGGCTCGCCCGGCGCGGCCAACCTGCTGAGGCTCGCCCACGCCCCGGCGACCCCGGACGGCTAACACCGACAAAAAACCCCGGCCCCGCGCGCGGAAAGCCGGGGCGGCGCGGGCGTATTGAGCGCGGCTTTGCTGAATGCGGGCAAGCCGCTACCCTGGCGCGACCCGCTGCCCCGCTCTTCGGGGAGCGATTGGAAATCGTCGAACCATGTCGCTGCAGTCGATCGAATCCATTGGGTCCGACCAGGACCAGCCAGCCTTCGCCGCCCTGGTCGACAGCCTGCCCGACCCGGTGCTGGTGGTCTCCGCCCGTGACGAGGATGACGCCTCCGACCGCCGGCTGGTCTTCGCCAACCTCGCCGCGCGCGAGTTCCTGCGCATCCCGGCCGCCGGCGGCCCTCTGGTTTCGGCGATCCGCCATCCCGAGGTGCTGGAAGCGGTGGACGAGAGCCTGTTCGGCGGCCGGAACGGCGAGGCGGCCTATGAGACCGGCGGCGCCCAGGACCGCTTCTGGCGCGTGCGCACCCGGCCCCTGGCCCCCGCCGCCGACGGCGCGCGGCTGGCGCTGATGGTCATCCGCGACGAGACCGACGCGCGCCGCAACGAGCGGATGCGCGCCGACTTCCTGGCCAACGCCAGCCACGAGCTGCGCACGCCGCTGGCCTCGCTGACCGGCTTCATCGAGACCCTGCGCGGCCACGCCCGCGACGACCCCAACGCCCGCGATCGCTTCCTGGGGGTGATGGCCGCCCAGGCCGGGCGGATGGCGCGGCTGATCGACGACCTTCTGTCCCTAAGCCGCATCGAGCTCAACGAGCACATCGCGCCGGAGGGCCGGGTCGACGTCGCCCTGGTGACGCTGGACGTGATCGACGCCCTGGCGCCCCTGGCCGCCGAGCGCGGCGTCAGACTGCGGACCCGCATGGCCGAGCGTGGCCGGGCGATGATCGTCGGCGACCGCGACCAGATACTGCAGGTGTCGCAGAACCTGATCGACAACGCGCTGAAGTTCTCCAGCCCCGGCGGGGTGGTTGAGATCGACGTGGTCGACGACGTCACCGCCGATGCGGCGCTGGCGCCGAGCCGCGCCGGGGCCGCCAGGCTCTCGCTGCTCAACCCCGACCTGGTCGGCGGCGAACGGTTCGTGGTGCTGCGCTGCGCCGACCACGGCGCTGGCATCGCTCGCGAGCACCTGCCGCGCCTGTCCGAACGGTTCTATCGCGTCGAGGGCCAGAAGAGCGGCGAGCGGCTGGGCACCGGCCTTGGCCTGGCCATCGTCAAGCACATCATCAACCGCCATCGCGGCGGCCTGGCGATCGAAAGCGTCGAGGGCCAGGGAACCACCTTTACCGCCTACATCCCACGGCTGTAACAAAACTGTCGCAAAATCGTCGCATAGCGACAGCATTCGGCAGGCAACGTCCGTTCGGGGCGTTTTGAGTCGGCTTGACGGCTTTTGGTGTAACGGAATTCGATGACCGACCAGTGGGTGAAGGCGAGCGGCGGCCTGGTTGAGCCCCTGGTCGCGGAGGTCGCCAGATTGGGCGGCCTTGCCGAGGCGCAGATCGCCGATTGCCTGGACGCGATCACCCGGCGCGACGTCGCGTTGGCCCACGCCGTGGTGGCGCGCGATCCCAAGCTGGACGCGCTGCAGGCCGATATCGAGCGGCGGGCGATCGAGCTGATCGCCACCCGCCAGCCGGTCGGCCGCGAACTGCGCCGGACGGTGGCGGCCTTCAAGATCGCCATGAACCTCGAGCGCTGCGGTGACCTCGCCCGCAACATCGCCAAGCGATCGCTGATCCTCAGCGAAAGCGAGCCGTTGACGGCCCTGACCCGCTCGGTCGATCGCCTCGGCCGGCTGGTGGGCGCGCGCCTGCAGGAGGTGCTGGACGCCTATACCGCCGGCGAGATCGAAAAAGCCGCCAGCGTCTGGGCGCGCGACGAGGAGGTCGACGAGCACTACAACAGCCTTTTCCGCGAACTGCTGACCTATATGATGGGCGACCCGCGCACGATCACGCCGGGCGCTCACCTCTTGTTCATCGCCAAGAATCTGGAGCGGATCGGCGACCACGCCACCAATATCGCCGAGATCATCCATTTCGAGATCACCGGCGAAGAGATGACCGGCGAGCGGCCGAAGTGGGACGCCCTGCAACGCCGCGCGGAGCTGCTCGAGGGACCGCTGACATCCGACCGGGTGCTACCCATCAAGAAAGAGAGCTGAGATGATCCCGCAGGTTCTGGTTGTCGAAGACGAGGACGCGCTCAGCGCGCTACTCCAGTACAATCTCGACAAGGAGGGTTACGCCGTCACCGTCGCCGGCGACGGCGAGGAGGCCCTGGTCCTGGTCGACGAGCAGCAGCCTGACCTGATCGTGCTCGACTGGATGCTGCCCAAGGTCTCCGGCGTCGAGGTCTGCCGCCGGCTGCGGGCGCGGCCGGAGACCCGCAACCTGCCGATCATCATGCTCACGGCCAGGGGCGAGGAGAGCGACCGGATTCGCGGCCTGGACACCGGCGCCGACGACTACGTGGTCAAGCCCTTCTCGATGAGCGAACTCGCCGCCCGCATCCGCGCGGTGCTGCGCCGCATCCGCCCGGGCCTGGCCGACGACCGGCTGCACCACGGCGACATCGTGGTCGACCGCGCCGCCCACCGCGTGCGGCGGGGCGACACGGAGATCCACCTCGGCCCGACCGAATTCCGGCTGCTCGACTATCTGATGCAGCATCCGGGCCGGGTGTTCAGCCGCGAACAGCTGCTCGATGCGGTCTGGGGTTCGGACGTCTATGTCGAGGCCCGCACGGTCGATGTCCATATCGGCCGGCTGCGCAAGGCGCTAAACCGCGATCTGAATACCGACCCGATCCGCACTGTCCGCTCGGCGGGCTATTCGCTCGACGCCGCCGCTTGAAGCGCCCTGGCGCGTCGCTAGTTTTATCCGTCATGGCCCGTCTTGTTCGGGCCATCCATGATCACCGACTCCGATCAGCGCTTATGGGTCCCCGCGTTCCGCTCCGCTCCAGCGGGGGATGACGGTTTTGATGTCGGTGCGAGGATTCGCTCCTAAATATACCGCCGCAGCGAGCGGGCCAGTTCGCTGGCGCCGGAGCGCTTGCGCGGCTGCTGCGGCTGATAGGCGATGCGTGCGTGGTTGACGCAATAGGGCCCCTCGGCCTCGGAACGGCGGCCGCAGAAGGTGAAGTTGTCGGTCGACGGATCGCCGATCGGCCACTTGCACATGTGTGCGCCCAAGGTCAGCACCGTGGCCGAGC
>DASQSO010000413.1:0-3111 GCA_035642335.1 Caulobacteraceae bacterium | reverse complement strand
CGACGGATTGGGCGAGGCCCGCGCCGCCGTATTGCAGCACCCTGACCTGGTCGAAGAAGACCCGCGCCAGGTCGTCGTCCCGCTCCAGTTCGCCGGCCAAGAGGGTCCAGGCCGCCGGGACCATGTTCTGGTAGCTAGTTTTTATCTCGCCGAGATTGCGCAGCGTCTCGCCGAAACGGCCGGCGACCGGCTGGCCGGCGTCTATATAGAGACCGCCGCCGCGGTGCAGCGTGCCTTGCAGGATCGCATTGGCGCCCAGGCTGTGGCTCCATGGCGCGCTGTGCACCAGCACCGGCGGCTCGGGATCGTCGAAACAGGCGGCGATCTGGGCGGCGTTGCAGGCGAGATTGTCATGGGTGCAGATGACCGCCTTCGGCTGGCCGGTCGAGCCGGAGGTCAGCATCAGCTTGGCCGCGCTGTCGGGCCGGGCCTGGTCGGCCAGGGCGCGTCCCTCGCGCAGCAGCCTCGCGAGCGGAATGTCGCCGGGCCGGGCGCTGGTGCCGGCGATAACGGTCAGGCCGTCCAGGACCGGCCAGCTCAGCGCCTCGCCGAACGCCGCCGCGTCGTCGATGAAGACGCATGTCGGGCCGATCAGCGCGACCGCGTGGGCGAGGCGCGCCGGGTCTGCGCCCTTCAGCCCATATTGCGGCGACACCGGCGCGATCGGCGCGCCCAGCCGCATGGCGGCGAACGCGATCAGCGCATGGTCAATGCCATTGCGCGCCAGGATCAGCAGCGGCCGCCCAGGACCGACGTCCAGGCCGGCCATGGCGCCGGCGAGGGCGGCGACCGCCTCCAGGCCCTCGCTGAAGGTCATCCGCCGCCAGCCCTCGCCCGAGCGCTCGGCCAGCCACAGCCGGTCTGGAGCGGCCGTCGCCCAATGATCGAGCGGCGCATTGGTGGTCGCAAAGCCGCGCGGGAAGGGGGCTGTGTTGCCGATCACCAGCGAGCCATCGACGCGATGGTCGATGACATAGCGCGGCTGAGCATAACGGGCGTGGCGCATGGGAGGCGGGGCAGGCGTCTTCATGACCGGAGGCGAGCAGCTTTTCCCATTCGTTGTGTCGGGCGCGGCTTGCGGATATCAACCGCGGCAACCGTTTGCACGCCCAATCTTTGCGACTGCCGAACCCCGTGACCGTCACCGCCAACGGCCGAACAGCCGACCACGATATCGAGCCGGTCTTCCTGCGTCGCTGGTCGCCGCGAGCGTTCACCGGCGAGGCCATTCCGCGCGCCAGCTTGATGAGCCTGTTCGAGGCCGCCCGCTGGGCGCCGTCGGCCTTCAACCTGCAGCCCTGGCGGTTCGTCTATGCCGTGCGCGATACTCCGGACTGGGAGCGGCTGCTGGCCGTTCTGGTCGAGTACAATCAGGCCTGGGTTCGCGGCGCCTCGGCGCTGGTGTTCATGATCTCCGACCGTTTTCGCCGCAAACCCGGCGCCGAGCCGGAGCCGCTCTACAGCCATTCCTTCGACGCCGGCGCCGCCTGGGCCTACCTGGCGCTGCAGGCCCACCATCTGGGCCTGGCCGCGCACGGCATGACCGGGTTCGACCCGGACCGAGCCCATGAAGAACTCGGCGTGCCCGAGGCCGAAGATCGCATCGAGGCGGCCACCGCGATCGGGCGTCCCGCCGACAAGAGCGTCCTGCCCGAGCCCTATCGGGCCCGCGAGACGCCGAGCCAGCGCCTGCCGATGGCCGGCTTCGTGTTCGAAGGCCGCGTTAAGGCCTGAAGCGTTCCCGAACTTGAACTATCGCAAGCCGACTTGCGCGCGGCTTAAATCGCGTCTTTAATCTCATCTATCCTCGTTTTAATAAATTGTATTCTGAAATTTTAGAAGCAATGACAGATTTAGGCGCGCGAGTACGACATGGCTTTGGGCATTGAAACGCGCCGGCGCGGCAAACGCGGCCATTTCGACGGCTATGACGGTTCGCCGCTCAGCCCGGCCGGCTGGGCGCCGGAGCTGCGGAAGGCCAAGGTCTACGAGCAGATCCTGCTCGATGTGATCCTGGGCGAGCTGCCGCCCGGCAGCCGGCTGGACGAGCAGGCGCTGGTCCGCCGCTATGCGGCCGGTCTGGCCGGAGTGCGCGACGCGCTCGGGCGCCTGGCGCTGGAAGGGCTGGTGGCGCGAAAACCGCGCGCCGGCACCACGGTGGCGCCGCTCGACTTGATCGAGGTGCGGCAGGCTTTCGAGGCGCGGCGGCTGATCGAGCCGCACTGCGCGGCGCTGGCCGCCACTCACGCCACCCCAGCCGACATCGCCGCGCTGCAGGGCGCTTTCGCGGGCGGCGCGGAGGCGGCCCGGATCGGCGACTCGCGGGCCTTGGTCGGCATGGACCAGCGGTTCCATGCCGCCATCGCCCGCGCCAGCCGCAACCCGACCCTGGCCCAGATCGTCATCCCGTTGCAGCACAAGGCCGCCCGGTTTTGGGTCTATTCCATGGTCGAGGATACGGAAGCCGAGCGCATGGCCGAGATCGCCCGCCACCAGGTGGTTATCGACTGCATCGCCAGCCACGACGCCGAGGCGGCGCGCGCCGCCATGTTGGGCATTCTCGGCGTCTTCACTGACAACGTGAAGCGTTCGGTCGCCAACGGAACCGCGACCGATCCGCATGCGTCGGCTTCGCTGGCCTGAGGTCCGGCGGGCGAAGGGGCCGCATGGCGGCGATGGGCGCCGCTCTCACGAAAATCAGGCTTGCGGACCCTCGCCCCGGTCTCGCGAAATCCAGCGGCGAGCGGCTCCGGGCGGCCGTTCCCGGGGCGCAACGGGGGGCCACATGTCCGAGCACCACTTCCTTCTCGCCGGCGCTTCAAGCCTGACCGTGATCGCCGGCCTGGCCCAGGCTCAGTCCGCCGCGGCCGCGCCCGAGATCATCGTGACTGCCGATCGGGCCGGCTTGCTCGAACGCAAACCGACCTCCACCGCCCTAGGCCTGCGCAAGCCGGCGATCGAGACGCCGCGGGCCATCAGCGTCGTCAGCGGCACGACCATCCAGCGCTACGGGATCAAGACCGTCAACGATCTGGTCTCGGTTTCGCCCTCGACCTACACGGCGAGCTTCTACGGCGTCCCCGGATCGCTGGATATTCGCGGCAACTTCGC
>DASQSO010000412.1:0-4224 GCA_035642335.1 Caulobacteraceae bacterium | reverse complement strand
CCGATGGTCGACTTCCCGCAGCATGCGGGCCAGATCGTGCTGCTGCGCGACATCGTCCTCGGCCGCTCACCTTGGGCGGGCAACCTGCGCATCAATCTCTTCACGCCATACCTGATCGGTTACACTCTCGCGTTGCCGCTCAGGACCGGCCCCTATTTCACCGGCACGCCCTATTTCGACTCCGCGGCCATGCCCGATGCGCGCACCTTGGTGCTGGACAAGGCGCCGCTGCGCATCCTGCTGGGCGCCAAACCTCGGAACTAACACACCGCGCGCTCGAATCGCTGCTAAACCAAGGCCATGGCCAAGGCCGCGCCACCTATCAACGATCTGTTCGACAACGCCCTCGCGCCGCCGCCGGCCGCGCCGCTGTCACAGGCTCACGAGCCGCGCCCCAGCTCCACCTATTCTGCCAAGGACATCGAGGTCCTGGAGGGCCTGGAGCCGGTGCGCAAGCGGCCGGGCATGTATATCGGCGGCACCGACGAGCGCGCCCTGCATCACCTGTTCGCCGAGGTGCTGGACAACTCAATGGACGAGGCCGTTGGCGGCCACGCCAAGCTGATCGAGGTCAGCCTGGAGGCCGACGGGACGCTGTCGGTTCGTGACGACGGGCGCGGCATACCGGTGGACGACCACCCCAGGTACCCGGGGAAGTCGGGGCTGGAGGTCGCCATGACCATGCTGCACTCCGGTGGAAAATTTTCCGGCAAGACCTATGAGACCTCCGGTGGCCTCCACGGCGTCGGTGTCTCGGTGGTCAATGCGCTGTCCGAACGGCTGGAGGTGACCGTTTGGCGCGACGGTTTCGAGTGGCGCCAGGCCTTTGCGCGCGGCGTGCCGCAAGGATCGCTGCGGAAGATCAGCCCCACGCGCAAGCATGGCGCCGAGGTTCGCTTCCTACCGGACGAGATCATCTTCGGCGACAATTCGCACTTCCGCTCCGCCCGGCTCTACCGGATGGCGCGGTCCAAGGCCTATCTGTTCCGCGGCGTCGAGATCCGCTGGCGCTGCGCGCCCGAACGCATCACCGACCAGACGCCGCTGGAAGCCACCTTCCACTTCCCCAACGGCCTGGCCGACTTCCTGGCCGAGCGGGTCGGCGAGGCGCAAACGGTCGCCGAGACCTTCGCCGGCCGCGTCGAGCGGCAGGGCGAGGCTGGATCGGTGGAATGGGCTATCGCCTGGTCGCCGGTCGGCTTCGGCGAGGCCGACGGCTTCATGTCCTCCTATTGCAACACCATCCAGACGCCGGAGGGGGGGACCCACGAGGCCGGCCTGCGCGCGGCCCTGACCCGCGGCCTGAAGGCCTATGCCGAGCTGGCGGGCGAGAAGCGCGCCGCCATCATCACCGCCGACGACGTCCTGGCTCAGGCTGGGGCGCTCATCAGCGTCTTCGTGCGCAATCCGGAGTTCCAGGGCCAGACCAAGGAACGGTTGTCCTCCAGCGATGCTCAGCGACTGGTGGAAAGCGCCCTGCGCGACCCCTTCGACCACTGGCTGACCGCCGCGCCGAAATCCGCCAACGCCCTGCTCGACTTCGTCATCGAGCACGCCGAGGAGCGGTTGAAGCGCCGCCGCGACAAGGAGGTCGCGCGCGCCTCGGCCACCCGCAAGCTGCGCCTGCCCGGCAAGCTGGCCGACTGTTCCGGTCAGGCGACCGACGGCACGGAGCTCTTCCTGGTCGAGGGCGATTCCGCCGGCGGCTCGGCCAAACAGGCGCGCGACCGCCGCACCCAGGCCATCCTGCCCCTGCGCGGCAAGATCCTGAACGCCATCTCGGCCAGCCTCGACAAGGTCGGCGCCAACAAGGAGCTCGGCGACCTGATGCTGGCCCTGGGCGTCCAGGGCGGGACCCGGTTCAAGGAGGACGATCTGCGCTATGAGCGGGTGATCATCATGACCGACGCCGATGTCGACGGCGCCCACATCGCCTCGCTGCTGATCGCCTTCTTCTACCGCACCATGCCGAACCTGATCCGCGCCGGACGGCTCTATCTGGCCCTGCCGCCGCTCTATCGGATCAGTCATGGCGGCAAGAGCACCTATGCCCGCGACGATGCCCACAAGGACGAACTGCTGGACACCAAGTTCAAGGGCAAGAAGCCGGACATAGGCCGCTTCAAGGGCCTCGGCGAGATGATGCCGGCCCAGCTGAAAGACACCACCATGAATCCAGCCACCCGGACGCTCGCCCGTGTCACCCTGCCCCGCGCCGAAGAGGCGGTCGAGGCGCTGGTCGAGACCCTGATGGGCCGCAAGCCCGAGCTGCGCTTCCGCTTCATCCAGGAAAACGCCCCCTTCGCCGCCGCGGATCTCGATGTCTAGACGTCTCACGCGGCGCCGGGCGCCGCTGGCGGCTCTCGGACTGCTGCTGATCGCCCCAGGTCGGGGGTTCGCGGATTCGGCGGCCGCGCCGACGCCGGTCCCCACCTTGACCGACGTCGTGGCGTCCGCGCTCGAAAACGGCTGTCTGCGGAGCGGCGACGCGCTCAAGATCGCGACCCTCTTCACGCGCTCGGGCTGGCCGGCTTTCCGCAACCAAAAGCGCCCGAACACCTTGGCCGAGATCACATTTTTCGCCGCCTCCAACCGTGACGTCGACGGCAAGACCCTCACCCTGGCCCTGGTCGACAATCCGATGCGGATCGCGGACCGCAAGGTGGACTGGGTGCAGTGCGACCTGGCCGACGCCGGCGGGCGGCAAACCAAGATTGTCGCCGCCGCGACCCAGATCCTGGGTGATCCCTCGCCGCCAGCCGCCGGCGGACCAGCCCAGAACCCCCGCTGGACCTTTCGGGCGAACGGCAAGGCCCGGACGCCGATCGCGCTTGCACCGACCGACACGCCGCGACAGATCGCCGACCGCGTGCGCTTGTTCGAACCGGACGAGCGGCTGATCGATGTTCGGGTCGGAACCCTGGGGACACAATCCTATGTCCTGGTGTCGACCTACGGATCTCCAGGCCAATGAGCCGGTCGACGCGCCGCGCGCCGCCTCTTTGATTGACTTTCCCCTTCCCCGCCCTATGTATCGGCGCAATTGAGGCGGGGACTGTTGCGCTGAATCGCGCTTTCTTTCGCCCGCTCGTTTCATCATAGAGCATGACCGAATTTTCAGAGCTGGGGCTTAGCCCCGAGACCCTTCAGGCCGTCGCCGACAGTGGCTACACCACCGCGACGCCCATCCAAGCCCAGGCCATCCCGGTCGCCCTCGCCGGCCTCGACGTCTTGGGCATAGCCCAGACCGGCACCGGCAAAACGGCGGCCTTCACTCTTCCCATGATCGAGACCATGAAGGCCGGCCGCGCCAAGGCGCGCATGCCCAGAGCCCTGGTCATCGAACCCACCCGCGAACTGGCCGACCAGGTGTCGCTGGCCTTCGAGCGCTACGCCAAGGGGACCAAGCTGTCCTGGGCGCTGCTCATCGGCGGCGTCTCCTTCGGCGACCAGGAAAAGAAGCTCGATCGCGGCGTCGACGTGCTGATCGCCACGCCCGGCCGGCTGCTCGACCATTTCGAGCGCGGCAAGCTGTTGCTCAACGGCGTGCAGATCATGGTGGTCGACGAGGCCGACCGCATGCTCGACATGGGGTTCATCCCGGACCTCGAGCGCATCTTCAAGCTGACGCCGGTGAAGAAGCAGACCCTGTTCTTCTCCGCCACCATGCCGCCGGAAATAACCCGGCTGACCAAGCAGTTCCTCAACGACCCGACCAGGATCGAGGCCTCCAAGCCGGCGACCACGGCCGAGAACATCGCCCAGCACCTGGTGCGCATCCCCTCTTCCGATCCAGCGGCCAAGCGCGCGGCGCTGCGCGCCCTCGTCGGCGCCGCCAACGTCAAGAACGGCATCGTCTTCTGCAATCGCAAGACCGAGGTCGATGTGGTCGCCAAGTCGTTGCGCAGCCACGGCTTCGACGCCTCGGCCATCCACGGCGATCTCGACCAGTCGACGCGGATGCGCACCCTGGACGCGTTCCGCAAGGGCGACCTGAAGCTGCTGGTCGCCTCCGACGTCGCCGCGCGCGGCCTGGACATTCCCGACGTCAGCCACGTCTTCAACTACGACGTCCCGCACCACGCCGACGACTATGTCCACCGCATCGGCCGCACCGGCCGGGCCGGCAAGTCGGGCGACACCTTCATGATCGTCACGCCGGCGGACTCCCGATCCCTGGACAAGGTGCTGAAGCTGATCGGCCAGGCCCCGGACGAGGTCACG
>DASQSO010000411.1:0-2635 GCA_035642335.1 Caulobacteraceae bacterium | reverse complement strand
CACCCCCTTGATGTCGTCGTCGTGGACATGGTCGTGGTGATCGTGTCGCTCATGGTCACGCGCGTGATCGTGCTCGCAGTCCTCGTCGTGCACGTGGCCGGCCTCGCCGTGCGGCGGATTGAGGAATTCCGGCTCCAGGTCGAGGATGCGACCGAGGTCGAAGCCGCCGCGGCCCAGAATGGCTGACAGCGCCACGTTCGAGCGCTCGGCGCGGTGGATGGGCGCCAGCGGGTTGAGCTTGCGCACCCGCGCCTCGACCCGGCGCAGCTCGTCCTCGGAGACCAGGTCGGTCTTGTTCAGCACGATCTGGTCGGCGAAGGCGATCTGCTCGCGCGCCTCGCGGCTGTCGTCCAGCCTGGCCAGCACGTGCTTGGCGTCGACCACCGTGGTGACGCTGTCCAGCACGGTCTTGGCCTTGACGTCCTCGTCGACGAAGAAGGTCTGGGCCACCGGACCGGGATCGGCGAGGCCCGTGGTCTCGATGACTATGGCGTCGAAGCCGCCCTTCCTTTTGGCCAGGCCCTGCAGCACGCGGATCAGATCGCCGCGCACGGTGCAGCAGACGCAGCCGTTGCTCATCTCGAACACCTCCTCGTCGGCGCCGACGATCAGCTCGTTGTCGATGCCGATCTCGCCGAACTCATTGACGATGACGGCGTAGCGTTTGCCGTGGTCCTCGGTCAGGATGCGATTGAGCAGGGTGGTCTTGCCGGCGCCGAGATAGCCGGTGAGTACGGAGACGGGGGTGCGGGCGGTTTCGGTCATGGCCCCTACTTAAGCGCCCCCGACCAGGGCTTAAAGTCCAAGGCCGATCAGCGTCGGCGCGCCGCCACGATGTTAAGCGGCGTCGGCCACGTTGACTTGGCGGGTCCCGTCTCGCTATAAGCACCGCCTCTCGCCCGCGGGCTCGCTCGCGGGCGGCTTTCATTTCGACCAGGATCAAAACGCGATGTACGCGGTCATCGAAACCGGCGGCAAGCAATACCGGGTGAAGGCGGGCGATCTGCTCGTCGTTGAAAAGCTCGGTGGCGATGTCGGCTCCAAGGTCGCTTTCGACCGTGTACTCATGCTGGGCGACGGCGCGAGCATCAGCGTCGGCGCGCCCACCGTGGCCGGCGCGGTCGTCGAGGCGGCGCTGATCGAGACCCGCAAGGGCGACAAGATCAAGGTCTTCAAGAAGATCCGCCGCCAAGGCTATCGCCGCACCGGCGGCCATCGCCAGTGGGAAAGCGTGCTGCGCGTCACCGCCGTTACCGGCGGCGGCGCCACCGACACCTGGTCCGGCGAGGTCAATCTGACCCCGCGCGCGGTGCTCAACGCCCGCGCCCGCGGCGAAAAGGTCGCCGTCCCGGCCCCGGTCGAAACCAAGCCGGCCAAGGCCGCGCCCAAACCCGCCCCGAAGGCGGCGGAGGTCGAGGCCAAGGCCGCGCCGAAGCCGGCGGCCGAAAAGCCAGCCGCCAAGGCGACGACCAAGGTCGAGCCGAAAGCCAAGAGCGAACCGAAGGCGGAAACCAAGCCGAAGGCCGCCCCGAAGGCGACCGCGGCCAAGTCCCCGGCCAAGCCTGAAGACAAGGCGCCGGCGGCGAAGAAGCCGGCCGCCAAGACCACCAAGCCCAAGGCGTAAGGGAGAGCTGAGAAATGGCGCACAAGAAATCCGGCGGTTCATCCCGCAACGGACGCGACTCCGCCGGCCAACGCCTCGGCGTCAAGAAGTTCGGCGGCGAGCAGGTGCTGGCCGGCAACATCCTGGTCCGCCAGCGCGGCACCAAGTTCTGGCCGGGTGAAAACGTCGGTCTCGGCAAGGACCATACGCTCTTCGCCACCGCGACCGGCGCGGTCAAGTTCGTGACCAAGCGCATGGACCGCACCTATGTGGCCGTCGTGCCGGCGGGGGAAACCCCAGTAAAATAAGGCCGTTTCAGAGATTTTCTCCGGATCGCGCCGATTGAAAAGCAGCGATCCGGACACGAGATAGAGCGGGGAGTCCGGACGCCGGGCTCCCCGCTTTTTATTTGCGGAGTCCGCGAGATGAAGACGGGCTCGAGGGAGGCGGACATGGGCGATCAGCCCGATATCATCGCCACGACCAGACTGACCTTACGCGAACCGCGGCTGGACGACGCCGAACGGCTGACGGAGTTGGCCAACGACTTCGACGTCGCGCGCATGACCACGGCCATGCCCTGGCCCTATACGCGCGGCGACGCCGACGGTTTCCTGCGCCGCATGGAGGCGCGCGACCGGGCGCACGAGGCGGTGTTCGCCATCGATCACGCGGACGAGGGCGTCGTCGGGGTGCTCGGCTTCCACCCGACGCAGCCAAGGGCGCCGGAGGTCGGCTACTGGATCGGCCGACCTTATTGGGGCCGGGGCTATGCGACCGAGGCCGCCAAGGCGGCGCTGGATTGGGCGCGGGGCGGCTGGGGCCGGCGGCTGGTGGTCTCCGGCCACTTCACCGACAACCCGGCCTCCGGCCGGGTGCTGGAAAAAGCCGGATTCCTCTATACCGGCGTCGTCCAGCCGCGCCACTCCAAGGCCCGCGGCGAGGCCGCCCCGACCCGCATGATGGTGTGGCTGGCGTGAAGCGATAGCAAAAATAGCCGTCATCCCCCGCTGGAGCGCAGCGGAATGCGGG
>DASQSO010000410.1:0-4899 GCA_035642335.1 Caulobacteraceae bacterium | reverse complement strand
ATCCCAGGTGCTGTTCCTGCTCGGCTGGCTGCGCACCACCACGCCGGGCCAGCGCTGCCAGGCCTTGCTCACCTTCAACCCGCCGACCAGCGCCGAGGGCCGCTGGGTGATCGACTATTTCGCCCCCTGGCTGGACGACCGCCATCCCAATCCGGCCGCGCCCGGCGCCCTGCGCTGGTTCGCGGTGATCGACGGCGCCGAGGCCGAGGTGGACGGGCCGCAGGCCATAGCCGGCGGCGGCGAGACCATCCGGCCGCAGTCGCGCACCTTCATTCCCTCGCGCGTGGACGACAATCCCTACCTCACCGGCACCGGGTACCTGCGCCAGCTGCAGAGCCTGCCCGAGCCGCTGCGCTCGCAGATGCTGAAGGGCGACTTCCGCGCCGGCCTTGAGGACGACCCCTGGCAGGTGATCCCGACCCTGTGGCTGGATCTGGCCATGGAGCGCTGGGCGCGGCGCCGACAAAGGCCCGATGGACGCCATGGGGGTGGACGTGGCCAGGGGCGGCAAGGACGAGACCGTCATCTTCCGCCGCCACGGCGCCTGGCTGGACCAAGCCATCGCCCATCCCGGCGCGGCGACGCCCGACGGCCCGAGCCTGGCGACCCAGGTGATGGCGGCGCGCCGCGACCGGGCGCCGGTGCATATCGACATCGTCGGCTGGGGCGCCAGTCCCTACGACTTCCTGAAAGCCAACGACGTCCAGGCCATCGGCGTCAACGGCGCCGAGCGCTCGGGCCAGCGCACCGCCGACGGCGAGCTGACCCTGGTCAACCGGCGCGCCGAGCTCTGGTGGCGCATGCGCGAGGCGCTGGACCCCCGGGCGCCCGAGCCCCTGGCCCTGCCGCCCGACCACAGCCTGCGCGCCGACCTCGCCGCCCCCCTCTGGCGCCTGACCCCCGCCGGCGTGCTGGTCGAGCGCAAGGAAGACCTGATCAAACGCCTCGGCCGCTCCCCCGACCGCGGCGACGCGGCCTGCCTGGCCCTGATGGCGACGCCGAAGCGGTGGGCGGGGGACGACGGGCGCGGGTATGGGCGCGGCGGGCGATGGGGCGGCGGCAGGGGCGGCAGCGTCTGGGCGGGGTGAGGGGGCTTGGGGACGGAAGCTCGGCGCGCTACTTAAAACCCCGTCATCCCCCGCTGGGGCCGAAGGCGGAATGCGGGGATCCATAGACTCTGATCCCAGACGGTGTTCATGGGTGGCCCGATCAAGTCGGGCCATGACGGAACAAAAAGGTCGACCGGATGAAGACCGCCCTGGACTCGCAGGTAGGGCGGGGCGGGCTTAAATACGGTGCGGATGGGGAGTTTGGTCTGGAGAAAAGGGCGCGCGCATGGCTTCGCCGTTCGATGGGCATGAGGTTGACCGGGCGCTCAGGCCCTCGTCGGACGGCCAGTCCTTCGACCTGAAGCGGGCGCTGGACGCGGTGGTGGTGCTCTATGCCGAGGTCGGCGAGAGCGCCTCGACGGCCCGGTCGCTGGGCGCCCAGCGGCTGGGCAACGGCGTCGTCATCGGCACGAGCGGCCTGGTGCTGACCATCGGCTATCTGATCACCGAGGCGCAGAGCATCACGCTCCTGACCAACGACGGCCGCCAGATCCCGGCCCATGCCCTCGGCTCCGACCCGGGGACCGGCTTCGGCCTGGTCACCGCCCTCGAGCCGCTGGATCTGCCGCCGTTGCCGCTGGGGGATTCGCGCGGCCTGAGGCCCGGCGACCCGGTGATCCTGGCCGGCGGCGGCGGCCGGGCCCACGCCTTGGCGGCGCGGCTGATCGCCCGCGAGACCTTCGCCGGCTACTGGGAATATCTGCTGGACGAGGCGCTGTTCACCGGCCCCGGCCATCCGCACTGGAGCGGCGCGGCGCTGATCGGCCCGAGCGGGGCGCTGATGGGCATAGCCTCGCTGCAGGTGAGCCAGCTTCTGGCCGACCAGCGCACGACCCAGATCAACATGTGCGTGCCGATCGAGCTTCTGCCGCCGATCGTCGACGACCTTTCCCACGGCCGGCCGGCGCGCCCGCCCAGGCCGTGGATGGGGCTGATCTCCCAGGAGGCCGGCGAGCGGGTGGTGGTGGCCGAGGTCGCCGGCGGCAGCCCGGCCGAGGCCGCCGGCGTGCGCCCCGGCGACGTGGTGCTGGCGGTGGCCGGCCAGCCGGTGGCCGACCTCGCCGACCTCTACACCAAGGTCTGGGCGCTGGGCCCCGCCGGCGTCGACGCTCCCTTGCGCCTGCGCCGCGGAGGCCAGCTGCTGGACCTGACCGTGCACACCATCGACCGCGCCACGCGGCTGAAGAAGCCGCGGTTCAACTGAGGCGGCGAGGCCCCTGGCCACCCGAACCGCGGCCTCCAAGACCTCTCCCTCTGGGAGATGTCTTGTCACACGGCCCGCGGTTCGCCGAGCACGGCGCGGAGCTTGGCGGACAGGGCTTCCAGGGTGAAGGGCTTGCCAATCAGCTCGACGCCGGAATCGAGCACGCCGTTATGGACGACGGCGTTGCGGGTATAGCCGGTGGTGAACAGCACCTTCAGGTCCGGCCGCCGCTCGCGGGCCATCTCGGCCAGCCGCGCGCCGTTGACGTCGGGCATGACCACGTCGGTGAACAGCAGCACGATCTCGGGATGGGCGTCCAGCAGCCGCAGCGCCGCCGCAGCGCCGTCCGCCTCGATCACCTGGTAGCCGAGCTCGACCAGGGCGTCGACGCTGAACTGGCGCACCACCGCCTCGTCCTCGACCAGCAGCACCACCTCGCGCCGGTCGCCGAGCACCAGGCCCGCCTGGCCGCCGTCGGCCTGGTCGCCGCCGGCCGCGCCGGCCAGCCGCGGCAGGTAAATCTTGACCGTCGTGCCCTGGCCGAGCTCGGAATAGATCTTCACGTGGCCGCCGGACTGCTTGATGAAGCCATAGGCCTGGCTGAGCCCAAGGCCGGTGCCCTTGCCGGTCTCCTTGGTGGTGAAGAAGGGATCGAAGGCCTGTTCGATCACCTCCGGGCTCATGCCGGCGCCGGTGTCGGTGACGGCGATCATCACATACTGGCCGGCCGCGACCCCCAGGTGGCCGGCGACATAGCGCTCGTCCAGATGGGCGTTCTGGGTCTCGATGGTCAGCCGCCCGCCATCCGGCATGGCGTCGCGGGCGTTGACGCCCAGGTTCAGGATCACGTTCTCCAGCTGGTTGGGGTCGGCGTGGGTGCGCCACAGCCCGCCGGCCAGCACCGTCTCCAGCCGCACCTCCGCGCCGAGCGCGTGGCGCAAAAGGTCCGACATGCCGGCCACCAGCCGGTTGGCGTCGATCGGCTCGGGCTGCAAGGGCTGCTGGCGTGAAAAGGCCAGCAGCCGCTGGGTCAGCAACGCCGCCCGGCGCGCGCCCTCGCTGGCCGCCTCGACATAGCGTTCGGCCCGCGCGTCGCCGCCGGCCAGCCGCCGCTTCAAAAGGTCGAGCGAGCCGATCACCACCGCCAGCATGTTGTTGAAGTCGTGGGCGATGCCGCCGGTGAGCTGGCCGACGGCCTCCATCTTATGGCTTTGCCTGAGCGCCGCCTCGGCGGCCATCAGCTCGCCCGTACGCTCCAGCACCTGGCGCTCCAGCGTCAGGTTCAGGGTCTCCAGCGCCGCGGCCGCGATCTTCTGGTCCTCGATGTCGGTGTTGGAGCCGATCCAGCGGACGATCTGGCCGGCCTCATTGCGGATCGGCAGGGCGCGGGCGAGGTGCCAGCGATAGACCCCGTCGGCGCGGCGCAGGCGGAACTCGGTTTCATAGGTCTCGCCGATGGCGACGGCGGCCGTCCAACGCTCGGTGGCCGGCCCGACGTCGTCCGGGTGCAGCACCGACTGCCACGATGGCGCTTCGCCGGGACTGAGGCCGGTATAGGCAAAGACCCGGCTGTTGAACCAGTTGAGCTGGCCGTCCGGCCTGGAGGCCCAGAGCAGGTTGGGCACCGCCTCGGCCAGGGTGCGGAACTCGGCCTCGCTGCGCGCCAGCGCCGCCTGCGCCGCCCGACGCTCGCTGATATCGATGAAGGTGCAGATGGCGCCTTCCAGCACCCCGTCGCGATGCACCGGGTAGGCCCAGTATTCGACCGGAAAGGACTCGCCGCCGATGCGGAAGAAGACCTCGTCATCGACGTGGGCGGGCTCGCCGGTCGCGGTGCAGCGATAGATCGGGCAGTCGGTCTCGGCATAGGGCGCGCCGTCCGGGTGGGAGTGGTGGATGAGGTCGTGCAGCCGGCGGCCGATGACGTCTTCCTCGCGCGCGAAGCCCAGCATGGCGAGGAAGGCGCGGTTGCACAGGGTGGCGCGGCCCTGGCGGTCGGCGGCGTAGAAGGCCTCGCCCGACGACCTCAGCAGATCGGCGAGATAGGCGCCGGTCTCGCGCAGCGCCGCCTCGGCGTCGACCCGGTCGGTGAACTCGACGGCGGTGACCAGCAGGCCGCCGACGCCGGTCGGCGCCGTCGGATCCTGGATCGGGCTGTAGCCAAGGGCGAGGTGGGCCTCGTCCCACTCGGTCCCGCGGCGCTGGATGCGCAGCACCACGTCTTCGGAGAAGACGGCGGGCGTCCCGCCGCTCAGGATGGCCGTGTGCATCGGGGCGATCTGGTCCCAGACCTCCGCCCAGGCCACCCGCGCCGGCTTGCCGAGCGCCCAGGGGTGCTTGTCGCCCAGGATCGGCCGGTAACCGTCGTTGTAGATCAGCACGAAGTCCGGGCCCCAGCGCAGCGACATCGGCGAGGCGGCCGCCTGGATCAGGTCGAAGGTCAGGGTCAGGCTGGGCGACCAGGCTTCGCGCGGGCCGAGCGGTGTCGCCGCCCAGTCGAAGGCGCGGGCCAGCTCGGCCATCTCGTTGCCCGAGGCGCGCCAGCCCGGCGGCGGTCGAAACGGGGCATCCACCATGCAAGGGTCC